>JAPXRK010000046.1:4044-8950 GCA_033813575.1 Synergistales bacterium | reverse complement strand
CCCTTGCATCTCACCCTGCTCTGTCCCTCAGCGTGTGGGAGACCAATCCTCCGAGAGAGGTTACCACGAAATATGAACGTAAATGGCTTGAGATGGGGAAAAAGATATTTCTGTCACGTTTTTTGAAACGGGACGGAAGCTGCGAAAGGAAGTCCGGTTTCTTTGGGAGGTCTGAAGAAGTGCATGTCCGCGTGATGGGAAAACATGATCTTGATTCTTTCCTCGGCAGTCTTTATGGCACAGAAGGCGGTGTTCCGGAGGGGCGCTGGGTATTCAAGAAACATTATGTTTCGGAAGACGGCGCCCGCCTGATTGAAGTGGTCACTACCGACGGAGGTTTCGAACAGAAGTTTTTTCTCCAGGCCGTTCAGCGGGAGGAAGATGTGCTTATCAAAGTGTCGCCCTATTCCGCTCCTTTTCTGACGCCTTCTGTCAAGGACGCCATTGAAAAACTCGCGGAAAAACTCGGCGCCCCCGCGGGCGAAGAGTCACTCTGCTGGCAGTGCTGAGGAGGTGCAGGTCAGGTGAAGGAAGCCCGTCCGACCTCCGGGAAGGTGCTGCAGGCCCTTTTCAACATTCTCGGTGACATCCGCGGCAAGGCCTTCCTCGACCTTTTTTCGGGAACGGGAAGAGTTGCCCGTTCAGCGAGGGAATGCGGAGCGGATCCTGTGGTGGCTGTTGAAACCCTTCCCCGGAGGGTGAAGGACATCAGATCCCTTTTTCCGGGAGATGAAGGTGTTACCATACTGTCTATGGATGTCAGGAGAGCCGTCGGTTTCCTGCGGAGAAAGAGTCTTGTTTTCGACGTGATTTTCGCGGATCCCCCCTACGGGGCAGGGTGGCCCTCCGTCCTCGGCCCCATCCTCTTCCCCCCCGAAGGTTCACTCCTTGCCCCAGGGGGAGTGGCGGTCGTGGAACATTCAGCAAAAGAGGAGATACCGGAAGGAGAAGGATGGAGGGTTATCGACCGCCGCGAATACGGAGACACGGTCCTGACATTTCTCTCGTCTGCCGGGAGAGGGGGAGAAAAATGAAACGATCCATCAGCGCGGTGTACCCTGGTTCCTTCGACCCGATTACGAACGGGCACATCTACATTGCGGAGCGGGCAGCCGCGCTTTTCGACGAGGTTGTGGTCAGTGTCCTGTTGAATCCCCAAAAAAAGGCGGCCTTTACCGTGGAAGAGCGGAAGGCGATGGCACGGGAGGCTTTAAGCCATCTTTCCAACGTAAAGGTCGACTCCTTCTCGGGGCTCCTCGTGGACTTTCTGAGGCAGGAGCAGAGCCGCATCATCATCAGGGGGCTCCGGGCCCTTTCGGACTTCGAGTACGAATTCCAGCTCGCCCTCATGAACAGGCAGCTTGCCCCGGAAATCGAGACGCTGTTCATCGTGACCGAGGCCCGGTATTCCTACCTGTCAAGCCATGCTGTGAAGGAAATATACCAGTTCGGAGGCGCAGTTCACGACATGGTTCCCCCCGGGGTCTTCCGGAGGCTCAGGGAACGTTTTCCCCTTCCGAGAAACATTCTTCCATGAGGGGATGGCGTTTCTTTTCCTCTCCCGGAGAAAAAACTGCCGTCAGCTCTTCCCAGACGTTGGCCGCCGACTCCTCGATGCCCGAGAGAAGAAGACCTTCTCCCCTCAGCCCTGCGGGGGCTTTCCCCATCACCGGAAGGCGGGCCGCTGACCGCATTTTCCGAAGGATCTCCATGCCGACAGAATCCGCCCCGAGAACCCGTATATATTGAGGACCCGAGCGCTGGAGCTCCCTGTTTTCCTGGTGACCGATCCCCAGAAGGAAATGGACCAGCTGGCGCTGTATTCTGCCCCGCGGATAACGGGCCGTGGTGCATTTCGAAACGAACTCGGACCAGGAAGAACAGAGAGCAGCATATTTCAACAGCCGGTTTTCCATCCCTTCGGTCATCTCGGAGGACAGGGCAAGTTCTTCCGCCGGAGTCCTGAGAAGAAGAAAACGGATCAGCCTCCAGAGCATTTCCCTGGAGAGGACCACATTCCCCCTCCGGATGCACCGGTTCAATATACTGACGGTAGAGGAGGGAAGAGCTTTTTCCGCCTCTTTCCGGTTGCCCTCCTCCAGGGCTTTTCTCACCGCGGAAGCGCTCGGGAAAACACTTGCGAGATCAGGGTCATGAAAAGCCGCTCCCATCCGCTGAACGGGCCTGCAGGCAATGGAGTATCCCTTCCTGAGAATCCTCTCCATGTAGGAGAGTGCCAGGGTATTGTTGGGCCTCGACACGAATGTCCCCCATCCACTGTGAATTTCTTCCAGTGCTGCAGCCCTGGCCTTGACGTAGGAAAATCCCGAATTCAGCTTTTTTTTCAGATTATCCTTGAAATGCGAGGGTTCGTGCACTAAAATATCAAGGATAGGAGCCGGCTCGAATTCCGGCTGCTCCATTCCGAAGGAAAGGGTCTCAACCATTCCTGTGGCGGCAAGAATATCCACGGCGCCGGCGGCAAAAATTCCGGCGTTATGGCAGGAAAAAAAAGCAGGCAGTTCAAGCACGAGATTGGCCCCTGCCCCGAGAGCGGACTCGGCACGGTCCCATTTGCTCATAACGGCAGGCTCGCCCCGTTGGGTAAAATAGGACGACAGCACGACGACTACGGCATCGTCCTTGTTTTCCCTTGACTTTCCCAGATGGAAAAGATGACCGTTATGGAACGGGTTATATTCGGCCACAATACCTATTATTTTTTTATATATTCCGACCATCCGCCTTTCACCGGGCTGCACCATACGATACAGCCGGGAAGAGGCGGCGGTCAAGCAGAAGAGAGGAAGGGGTCGCGCAATGAAAATTCTGGTGGTCAACTGTGGTAGTTCATCCCTCAAGTATCAGCTTTTTGACATGACCGACGAATCGGTGCTCGCCAAGGGACTTGTGGAGAGAATAGGCATAGAGGGAGCCCGTATCAAGCATACGAAGACCGGCATGGATTCCGTCATCAGGAACACCGAAATTCCCAACCACAAGGTGGCCTTCAAGGTAGTGGTCGAGGCGTTGCTCGACGGCGACCATGGGGTTCTGAAGAGCCTCGATGAACTTTCCGCCGTGGGACACAGGGTTGTGCATGCCGGTGAAAAGTATGCCGGTTCCGTCATGATCACCCAGGACGTCATCGATGCCCTTGAAGAATGCGTGCCCCTCGCGCCCCTTCATAACCCCGCAAACCTGATGGGAATTTACGCCGTCACCGAAGCCCTTCCCAACATACCCCAGGTCGGCGTTTTCGACACGGCGTTCCATCAGACCATGCCCGGGTACGCCTATATGTACGGAGTTCCCTACCATTATTACGAGAAGTATAAGGTCCGCCGCTACGGCTTCCACGGCACAAGCCACTTCTACGTGTCCAGGAAAGCTGCGGAAATCCTCGGAAAACCCGTGGAGTCACTGAACATCGTCACCTGCCATATGGGGAACGGGAGTTCCATCGCCGCCGTCAAGGGAGGAAAATCCATGGACACCAGCATGGGATTCAGCCCTCTTCCCGGAGTGATCATGGGCACGAGGTCAGGAGACGTGGACCCGCTCCTTGTTTCCTTCCTCTCGGAACAGGAAGGAATTGACAACAAGGCCATGAGCCACGTCCTCAACAAGGAAAGCGGTCTTCTCGGCATCTCGGGCGTGAGCAGCGACCTCAGGGACATTGAGGAAGCGGCTGATGCCGGCAACCCGAGAGCACGGCTTGCCGAGGAAATGCTCTATTACGGCGTCAAAAAGTACATCGGATCCTATGCGGCTGCCATGGGCGGAATCGATGTACTGGTCTTCACAGCCGGCATCGGGGAGAACAGCGCCCGGGCCCGGGAAGGGATTTGCTCCGGCCTCGAATTCATGGGAGTGAAGCTCGATCTTGAGAAAAACCAGATCCGCGGCAAGGAGCGCATCATCAGCACGGACGACAGCCGGGTTAAGGTTCTCGTCGTTCCCACCGATGAAGAACTCGTCATCGCCAGGGATACGAAGAAGATCGCCATGGACAGGAACTAGCGGAACCCTTCCGGGAGGCTCTTCAGAATGCTGACGGAAAAGCCGGCTTCATGGAAATTCGAGCTTGAAACTCCGGAACTCGGCAACCCGGAAGCCGTGACATTTCTTCATGACGAAGCGGAAACAGGGCAGCTCGAGGGCATTTTGTACGACGGCCTGACGTTCAGCTTCGAGGGACCGGTCATCGTGGATGCAGAGGGGCGCTGGCTCGACAGCGATCTTGCGGTTTCATTGAAGATTTCCGCGACCTTTTCCGCCCCATGTTCACGATGTCTTGAACTTTCACGTATTGAAATTCTGAACGATTTCCTGTATCTTTATTCATTGCGGAAGAAAGAGTCTCCAGAGGAAGCTCCGGAAGATGAAAATTTCCATGTAGTACTGGTGTCGAGATGGCAGCGTTTTTTCGATATTTCGGATCACGTGTGGGAGAGCGTTGTCGTATCCCTTCCCAGCAAGGTTCTTTGTTCATCCGGCTGCAAGGGATTATGCCCCCAGTGCGGGCGTCCTCTCAAGAACGGCGATTGCGGCTGTTCAGCGAAAGAGCTTGATCCGAGGATGGAAAAGCTTCTCGGCATTAAAATTGAAGAGACGAAAGAATAACGAAAAGGAGGGAAGTCCAGAATGGCAACGCCGAAAAGCAGGGTATCCCATGCCCGTACACATAAAAGAAAGTCCGAGTGGATCGGGGCTCTTACTGCTCCGGAAGTGACGACGTGCCCCCATTGCGGTGAGGTGATCCAGAATTACCGGGCCTGCGGTGAATGTGGTTTTTACCGGGGCAGGCAGGTAGTAAAAACCGCCTCGGAAGAAAAGAAAGAGGCTTGATCTGAAGAAACCGGGCAAGAGGAAGGGAGACCTTCCTCTTTTTTTATTTTTCCGT
>JAPXRK010000046.1:0-4034 GCA_033813575.1 Synergistales bacterium | reverse complement strand
GTGTATCTGAAAAATTCTGTCATTAATTTACTCCTCGTAGATTTACGGTGTTGCCAGTGGTGCAGACTTTTTTTATTTTTCCGTCTTCCCCCATATTGACCGTTCGCCCCCCTGGTACTATACTTTCCACATCTTAAGAGCAGATAATATCATCAGGTGCCAAAATGGAGGGGACATCCATCAAGTCTCAGAAAAAGAAAAACAGGCAGGACAGGCTCTTAAAACTTATCGAACAAAATCCGCTGGCCACCGATGAGGAACTCGCAGCCTCTCTTGAGGCGAGCGTGAGCACCATCAGGCTGGACAGAGCCGTTCTGGGTGTCCCTGAGTTGAGGGAGAGAATGCGCTCCATGGCCCAGAAGGCCACCAGCAGGCTTCGCTCGCTGAAACAGAGCGAAGTGGTCGGGGACCTTCTCGAACTCGAGCCGAACAAGTGGGCCCTTTCGGTGCTTGAGACCCGCAGAGAGATGGCTTTCCGGAAAACGGACATGGTGTGGGACCATTACATTTACGCCCAGGCCAGTTCCATAGCCATCGCCGTCGTGGAAGCCGACCTGGTCATAGTGGATTCCATGCGGGGGGAATACAAGGGACACGCGAGAGTTGGAGACTCCCTGGTCGCCAGGGCAAAGGTCGGTGTTCAGAAAGACGGAAAGTACATCGTCAGCGTGAGGACAAAGGTCGGCGAAAAAGAAATTTTCGTGGGGAGATTTATCGCTGCAATTGTTTCGCAAAACGGACCGGCGTAGCGTGAGAGAGGTGATCTTCATTTGATTCTTGCCCTTGATGCCATGGGCGGTGACCATGGCCCTTCAGAAGTGTGCAGGGGAGCCATAGCCGCCTGCGAAGAGCACTCTGATCTTGAACTTGTACTTGTGGGCAATAGCTCGGATATTGAACCTATGCTCGACGGAGCGTCCCCGGACGTTTCCGGGAGGATTTCCATAGTCCACGCCGAGGAACGTATCGGCATGGATGAGCATCCCACGGTCGCCATTCGGAAGAAGCGCCATTCAAGCCTTCGGATAGCCATGGAAATGGTCCGGAGCGGCGAAGCCTTGGGGTGTGTTTCCGCCGGCAACACGGGAGCTATCGTCGCCGGCGGAGTGCTTGTCGTGGGGAGGATTTCCGGAATTGACCGTCCTGCCCTTGGCGTGGCGCTGCCTACGCTCAACAAATACACCTTCCTTCTTGACGTCGGAGCGACCGTACGGAGCAAACCAGAAAACCTGTTCCAGTTCGCCCACATGGGCAACGTGTATTCAAAGAAAATACTCGGAGTTTCCGAACCCCAGGTTGCCCTCCTGGCCAACGGATCCGAGGAGATCAAGGGCGACGAAGTCATTGCCGGAGCGAAAGCCCTCATAAAGGCGAGCACCCTGAATTTCACCGGATATGTTGAGGGCGACGACATACCCTATAGCCGCGCCGACGTGGTGGTGTGCGACGGCTTTTCGGGAAACGTGGTGCTCAAGTTTGCGGAAGGCCTGATGTCGGCCGTGTATTCCATACTCAAGGAAGAGATGGGGCACAGGATAATGCCCAAGCTCGGAATGGTCTTCATGATCCCGATGATGAAGGATCTCTGGGCGCGGTTTAATTACGAAAAACACGGAGGCACCCCCCTCCTTGGAGTGAACGGGATCGTTGTGAAAGCCCACGGGCGCTCAAAGGCTCCGGCAATCACAAATGCCCTGAGAGTCGCACGGAATTTCGTTCTGCAGAACGGCGTCGAACTGATCAGAGAAGAGTTGGGGTAAAGGAGGTTTCCCCTATGGGTTTTTATTCCGGTATTTCCGTTTCCATAAAGGGCACGGGAATGTACGTACCAGAGAAGGTGCTGACGAACAACGATCTTTCGCAGATGGTGGAAACCAGCGACGAATGGATCCGGGAAAGAACCGGCATCTGCCGCCGCCACATTGCAGCGGAGGGAGAACTGACGAGCGGGGTAGCCGCCAAAGCTGCCCGGAACGCCCTCGTGAATTCCGGCACCGATCCTCTGGAGCTGGACATGATTATCGTTGCGACGAACAGCCCTGATACCCTTTTTCCCGGAGTCGGTCCCAAGGTCCAGGGAATTCTCGGAGCTGGAAAGGCCGGCGCTTTTGACGTCCAGTCGGGGTGCACCAGCGGCGTGTATGCCCTTTCTCTGGCCGCCGGCGGGATCGCGTCCGGAATCTGGAAAAAAGTTCTCGTCATCGGAGCTGAAGTCCTTTCCCCCATTATCGACTGGACCGACAGGAACACATGCATTCTCTTCGGTGACGGTGCGGGGGCCATGGTGCTGGGGGTATCAGGAGAAGGGGAAGGCCGTTTCATTTCGGCAGACCTGAGGTCAGACGGAACAAAACACGACCAGATCACATTATCCGGCGGGCTTGTGGAACATCCGGCTTCACCTGAAACTCTTGAAAACAAGCTTCACTTTGTCTCAATGAAAGGAAATGATGTTTTCCGTTTCGTCAACAGGATCATTCCGCCTTTTTTGCGCCAGTTTTGCCTCGATTCCGGGATGGAGCCGGAAGATATCGCCTGGTGGTTTTTCCACCAGGCAAACCAGAGGATTATCGAGCGGGCGGCGGAGCGTCTTGGGATTTCTCCGGAGAAAGTTGTCATCAACATAGACGAATACGGAAACACCTCAGCGGCTTCGGTTTTCATCGCCCTTCACGAATTTCTCGGGACGGGCAGGGTGCAAAAAGGAGACAGGCTGCTCTTTACGGCTTTCGGAGCGGGCATGACATATGGAGGTATCATCTATGAAGCATGACTCCGGCGCTGCATTCAGCGACAACAGGATTACCCGTCTTCTCGGGTGCGACTATCCCCTGGTCCAGGGAGGCATGGCCTGGGTGGCGGATGCCAGCCTTGCCGCTGCGGTGAGCAACGGCGGAGGACTCGGCCTCATCGCCGCAGCAAATATGCCGCCGGACCTTCTCGAGCTCCAGCTGCAAAAAGTGAGGACCCTGACGGACAAGCCCTTCGGTGTCAACATCATGCTCATGTCGCCCACTGTAGACCAGGTGATCGACCTCGTGGCCAGGTACAGGGTACCCATCGTGACCACCGGAGCGGGAAGCCCGGGAAAGGTCATCGAGATCCTCAAGCCCCTCGGGACGATAATCGTCCCCGTCATTGCCTCCGTTGCCCAGGCGAAAAGGGTTGAAAAGCAGGGAGCCGACGCAGTGGTGGCCGAAGGGATGGAAGCGGGCGGGCATATCGGTGAACTCACCACTATGGTGCTCATTCCCCAAATTGCCGATTCCGTGGAAATACCCGTCATTGCGGCGGGCGGCATTGCCGACGGCAGAGGGGTGGCGGCGGCCTTCGCTCTCGGGGCTGAAGGCGTTCAGGTCGGGACCCGGTTTATCTGCTGTGAGGAATCCACTGTTCACCCGGCCTACAAGGAAGCCGTCATCAATGCCAGGGACCGGAGCAACGTGGTGACCGGCCGTTTTACCGGCCACCCCGTCCGCTGCCTGAAGAACAAGCTGACTGCTAAATTCGAGGAACTCGAAAAAAGCGGCGCCTCGGTAGAAGAATACGAACGGCTCGGCGCCGGGAAACTCCGGGCCGCCGTTGTGGACGGCGACGTGGAGTGGGGGTCGATCATGGCGGGGCAGAGCGCGGCTCTCGTAAACGACATTCTGCCCGCGGCCGAGATCATAAGGGAGCTCTTTTCAGGAGCGGAGCGGATAGTCAGCTCCCTCCCCGGAAAGGTCTCCAGGTGAGGTGATAGGGGATATGACCTACGCGCTGGTCTTTCCAGGCCAGGGGTCCCAGGAAACGGGGATGGGGAAGGATTTTTACGATGCCTTCTCCTCGGCAAGGGACGTTTTTCACCGCGCCGACCAGGCCCTCGGATTTTCGCTGTCGAATATCATCTTCAACGGCCCTGAGGAAGAACTCAGGAGAACGGCTTTTACCCAGCCGGCAATCCTCACGGTCAGCATAGCCGTCCTGGAATGCCTCAGACGGGAAGCCGGCATCTCGCCGACTCCTCTTTTCCTTGCGGGACACAGCCTCGGCGA
>JAPXRK010000045.1:0-9002 GCA_033813575.1 Synergistales bacterium | reverse complement strand
AGCCCGTACCCTGGGCTGACAAATCCCTGCTCGACAGGATCCACAGGCGGATCCTCGAACCCACTTTCCTTGGCCTGCAGGCGGAAGGCGTTCCGTACTGCGGCATACTCTACGCTGGATTGATGATCGGTCCGGACGGAATGCCCAGGGTCATCGAGTACAATGTCCGGTTCGGAGACCCCGAGGCCCAGGTCGTGATCCCTCTACTTGAGGGAGATTTCGGTGAGATGGTCATCGCCTGCTGCGAGGGACGGCTGAGCGATTTTTCGTACCGTGAGCCCGCTCGCTGGGCTGCGGATGTGGTCCTGGCATCAGGAGGGTACCCTGGCCCATTTGAAAAAGGGAAAAGGATCTCCGGCCTGGAAGAAGCGGCGAAAAAGCAGGATTTCGTCGTCTTCCACGGGGGGACGGCCATGAACTCCCAGGGACATACCGTCACCTCCGGCGGCAGGGTCCTCAGCGCCGTAGGACTGGGAAACACCCTGGAAGAGGCCATCGCAAAGGCCTACGATGGAGCTTCCGGGATCAGCTTCGAAAACATGCACTTCAGGAAGGACATAGGCCGAAAGGCATTCCGGCAGGGGAGGAAGTGAAGAATGAGAGACGAAGAGAAATCAACACCCGAAATCGGCATTCTGCTCGGTTCAAAATCCGACCTGGCACTGGTGAAGAAGGCGGAGGACGTTTTTTCCTTCTTCGGCGTGACCTGGGAAATTTCCGTTGCGTCGGCCCACAGGACCCCGGAGGATGTGGCGCGCTACGCCTCAAAGGCCAGAGGACGGGGAATCCGTGTGCTTGTGGCGGCTGCTGGGCTTTCCGCCGCCCTTCCCGGGGTGGTGGCAGCCCATACGACCCTTCCCGTGGTCGGAATTCCGGTGAATGCCGGGTCCGTCGGAGGGATCGACGCCCTGCTGGCGGTTGCCCAGATGCCCCCCGGCGTTCCTGTGGCGTCGGTGGGCATCGACGGGGTGAAGAACGCCGCCCTTTTTGCAGTGAGAATACTCGGACTGCACAGGGATGATATCGTTGCGAGGCTCGAGGAATGGTCCGAAAAGGAAAAGGAGGCGGTCCGCTCGGCAAGGAAGGATCTCGGCGGTCTCCCCTGCCCTCCTGAAGACGTCTTTTCCTGACGGACCCGTTTTTTCGGTTGCCTGCAAAAAAACCGGAGCCTCCCTGCACAGGAGAGGCCCCGGTTTTTCATGATGTCTTTTTACTGGGCTGGGATCTCGATGGCTTCCTTCGACTCGTGGACCTGTCTCCACGTCTTGATGGGAAGCCCCCAGATCTTGATGAAGCCCACGGCGGCGCTGTGGTCGAAGGCGTCTCCCTCCGAATAGGTGGCGAGGGTGTGGCTGTAGATGGAATCCAGAGACTTCATGCCTCTCACTACCGCTTCTCCCTTGTACAGCCTTACTTTCACGAGCCCGGACACGTACTCCTGGGTCGTTTCGATAAAGGAGTTGATGGCGTCCTTCAGGGGTGAGAACCAGTACCCTTCATAAGTCAGCTCGCTGAACTTGACCTCCAGTTCTTTTTTTGCCGCAATGACCTTTTTGTCAAGGGTCAGGGTTTCGAGGGCCCGGTGAGCGTTGATCAGGGTAATGGCCGCGGGGCACTCGTACACTTCTCTGCTTTTGAAGCCCACAAGCCGGTCTTCAACCATATCTATCCTTCCGACTCCGTGCCGTCCGGCACTGGCGTTCAGTGCCTCGATGAGGGTCGGACCGTCCATTTTCACGCCGTCAAGGGCTACCGGTACCCCCTTGTTAAAGGCAATTTCCACAAACTCGGGTTCGTCCGGCCCTTCCCACGGGTCAACTGTCAGCGTGTAGGCGTCAGAAGGAGGTTCATTCCACGGATCCTCGAGAATGCCGCATTCGATGGACCTGCCCCAGATATTGTCATCGATGCTGTAGGGCGAAGCGGCGGTCGCCAGGACGGGAATGCCGTGAGCCTGAGCGTACTCCATCTCGGCTTCGCGGGTGAAGTGCCAGTCACGGACGGGGGCGAGCACCTGCAGTTCGGGATTGAGCGCATTGGTGCAGACCTCGATACGGACCTGGTCCTGCCCTTTTCCGGTGCAGCCGTGAGCGACGGCCACGGCGCCCTCTTTCTTCGCGATCTCCGCCATGACCTCTGCGATAAGAGGCCGGGAAAGGGCCGAATTCAGAGGGTAGGTGCTCTGGTACATGCCGTTGGCCTTCAGGGACGGCCAGACGAATTTTTCCACAAAGACCTTCCTGAGGTCAAGAACGTAGGCTTTCACAGCTCCGCTACGCAGCGCCTTGTTCTTCGCCGCCTCGAGATCCACCGCCTGCTGGCCCACGTCGGCCGTCATGGTGACCACGTCGTACCCTTGTTCCGTGAGCCACATGACGGCTACGGACGTATCAAGACCACCACTGTACGCCAGAACTACTTTTCCCTTTTTCGACATGAAAATCCCTCCAGGATACTCTAAAAATAAAAAACCCGCCCCGGTAAGGGGCGGGCATTTGCCCGACTGCCACCCTGCCTTGCGCGCTATGCGCCCGGTATCCGTTTCTACTTGGCCGGAAGCCTTTCTTCGAAACAGGCTCGGGGGCCCTCTTCCTCCCTGTCGGAGCCGGAAAAGCTTTCAGCCTCGGCTCTTCCTCTCTGTTGCCCTCACAGGAGTACTCTTCCCCGTCATCGCCTCTCAAAACGCTGACGAAGAAGATTATACAGAGGAATAAACAAATGTCAAGTAATTCGGAATCAGTTACTTGAAGTTTATTTCTTCCGCACCGTCGGCTGTGAGCGTTTCGATGGAAGGGAAATGGGTCATGTCCATATGCACGGGAGTTACCGAAACGTACCCGTTCGCGGCCGCCCAGACGTCGCTGCCCTCCTCGAGCTGGTCCTCCGGGCGTCCCGCCACCCAGTAGTAGGTCCTTCCCCCGGGATCGGTAAAGCGGGTTACCTTTCCCTCATACAGGCGGACACCCTTCCTGGTGACCCTGACGCCCCTGAGCAGGGACAGGGGAACATTGGGAACGTTCACGTTCAGAAGGACCCCCCGGGGAAGAGGATTGGAGCGGATGAAGTCTATAAGGACCCCGGCAACCGAAGAGGCGGTTTCATAGTGCTGATCCTGGTCGTTTTCATGGCAGTCCAGGGAGAAAGCGATGGCGCCCAGTCCGAGAATGACACCTTCCATGGCTGCAGACACCGTTCCCGAATAAGTCAGGTCATCGCCAAGGTTCGGCCCCCTGTTGATGCCGGAGACCACGAGGGCGGGATCTGCCATGACCTCCTCCATACCCAGGACGACGCAGTCCGACGGGGTGCCGTCGCAGGCGAAAACTGCGCATTCGGGAGGATAGGGCCCCGGAGGTGTTTTCCAGAGCCGGAGAGGACGGGTCAGCGTGATGGAGTGGCCGACGCTGCTCCGCTCACGGTCCGGGGCGGTGACGGCACATTCGTGCCCCAGCCGGCAGAGGGCCGAGGCCAGTTCCACGATGCCCGGGGCGAAAACGCCGTCGTCATTTGTAATGAGCAGTTTCATGACGGAACTCCATCTACAGGAGGATGAGCCTGAGGAAAAACATCACCACTGGCCCCATGACAGCCTGCACCACGCCGAGTGCCACCAGGATCATGAGGATGAAGAAACCGTACCGTTCAAGCCAGAAATACTTCTCCAGGAGTGCAGGCGGCAGGATGGGGTACAGCAGCTTCGAGCCGTCGAGGGGCGGTATGGGGATGAGATTGAAGACGGCGAGGCCGATATTGATGACGATCATCAGGAAGATGAACTGCCTTAGTGCCGGAACAGCGAGGAACGGATACGGAAAGAGCCTGGCGACCATGCCGAACAGGAAGGCCGTAAGGAAGTTTCCGCTCACTCCCGCGATGGAGACGAGGAACATGTCCCTCCGGGGGTTCTTGAAGTATCTCGGGTCCACAGGCACCGGCTTGGCCCACCCGAACCTGAAGAGAAGGAGCATGAGGGCTCCGATGGGGTCGAAATGGTGCAGGGGGTTGAGGGTCAGCCTGCCCATCCGGGCCGCGGTCGGGTCTCCGAGCCGGTAGGCCATGTAGCCGTGGCAGAACTCGTGGAACGTGATGGCCCATAAAACGGCGGGAATACTCAGCAACAGGTCCGCAAGTGCGGGCAAACGCAACATTGTTCTTCACTCTCCTTCAAAAAAACTCACAGGGGAAAATTATACCGCACGTAGCTGACCTCATCATCCCGATTTTCAAGGATGCCGTCAAGCTTGAGGATTTTCAGTTTCTCGAGGATGACCCCTATTCTCGGAGTTGTCCCGTACCCGAGCTCGACCAGGTCCCTGCCTTTCAGCTCGGCAGAGATACGGTGGAGCCTGGTCAGGTACAGAAGAATTCTCCTCCGGACTCTCCATCGCCCGGTAGCGGCGCTCCAGAAGAGACACGCCGCAGGATCCGCGTCCCTGAGAAACGCGTATATCCCGGAATTCGAAGGTCCGGAGCGGCCTCCAAGTTCATGCTCCACCGCTCCCAGTTCGGAAAGGGACTTGATCACGATCCCCCGTTCCGACTCGGGAAGGTTCAGCCTGTCCAGAGCGGCAAGGCGAATATTCTCAGGGGATTCCATGAGGAGGGCGGAAAAGAAGGCAAGCCACTGCCTGCCCCGAAAATCCGGAAAATCCCTTGAAATACGGCCGAGAAAGGCGCCGAGGCGCCTGAAAGTCCTCCTTCCGGTTTCGCCGAGGCGGAGCCCCGGGAACAGCACTTCCCAGACTCCCAGCTCTTCCATCCGGTGTGCCGCCGGGTAAGGGAAACGTTCCTTGAAGGACAGCTCAAGCTCGCTCCTGAGACGGAAACCCGAAAGGCGCACCAGAAGGCCACCCCTGACGCAGCTTCTCAGGAGCCTCAGGGTATTGTCCTCCAGGGCAAGGCCGAGCCGCTGCTCCAGCCGGATCCCTCTCAGGACCCTGGTGGGGTCTTCCACAAAACTCAGGTTGTGGAGGACCTTCAGGATTTTTTTCCCCAAGTCCCTCCGCCCGCCGAAGAAATCGACGAGGATACCCCATGTGGACAGGTTTATGGAGACGGCCATGGAGTTTACGGTAAAGTCCCGCCGGTAGAGGTCGTGCTTCAGGGAATCGGTAAACACCTTCGGCTGGGCGACGGGAAACTCGTAAAACTCCCTCCGTGCGGTGGCCACATCGACTTTCTTGCCTCCCGGAAATACCACCGTTCCTGTCTTGTACCGTTCGTGAACGGACACCCGGAGGCCGTCCTTTTCCCAGCTTTTCAGAAAACGGGGAGCGTCCCCCTCCACCACGATGTCCAGGTCAAGATTGTCCCGCCCGAGAAAAAGGTCCCGCACGATACCGCCGACGATGTAGGCTCTCATCCCGAGCTTTTCCGCCCGTTCCCCCAGTGTTCTCAGCAGGCCGATAGCTTCCGGGGCGAGGCTTTTCTCAAGAAGCCACGAAACATCCTCCGTCCAGGGAAGTTCCGGAGCCCCGCTTCTCTCCTCCCTTGGAAGGGACAGGGGATAGAGGGCTTTCACGAGGTCGGTCCGGGTGATGATGCCCGCAATCCGGTTCCCGTCGGTGACGGGCAGGCGGCCGATGCTGTGGGTGACGAAAAGCCTGTGGGCCTCGTGCACCGAGGCTTCCTTCGAAATGCTGATGACTCCCTCGGTCATGAATTCCCTGATGAGGGTCTTGCCGAAACCGTGGAGGTGGGCCTTGTCGAGATCTTTCCTCGTGATGAGGCCGAGGATGGCCTTTCCCTTCACCACGGGGAGGGCCGAATGGCCATACCGAATCATGATCCTGTAGGCGTCATCCACGGAGGAATCGGGCGGTATCACCATGACGGGCGATGTCATGATGTCGCCCACGGTCAGCGAAGGCTTTACCGCGTCGGAAAGCCGGAGCTCCATTTCCTTTACGAGGGGAAGGGGCTTGACGTTGTGGAGGGTGACCGATGCGGCCTGGGGGTGGCCGCCGCCTCCGAGGGGAGACAGAAAGGCTGCCATGTCGAGGATATCGTCATGGCTGCGCCCGATCAGGTAAGTGCGGGTATCCATCCGGACCGCGGCGATGGCGATATCGGCGTCGAAATAGTCTCTCAGCCTGTGGACGAACAGGGAAAGGCCGTCCACGTACCCGGGGGAGGAGACTGCGGAAAAAACGGCTTTTGCTCCGTTGATGAACCTCACCCAGCTGTTTTCAATGAGGCTGTCGAGAATTTTCCTCTCCGGAGCGGAGAAAGTCATTTCGATGAACGTCGGTATGCTTGTGAGGTCGGCACCGAGCTCCTTCATCCTCGCAACGGCCGCGAAGTCCCTGGGGGTCGTTCCGCTGAAGGTCAGGCCGCCGGTGTCCTCGTAAATGCCTGTGGCGAAGAGGGTCGCCTCGCTTGAGGAGATAGGTATTCTCCTTTCGAGGAGAATTTCCACGAGAAGAGTGGTGGTCGCCCCGACCGGTTCGATGGCGATGAACTCGGCGTCGATATCGTCGGAGGAGGGGGGGTGATGGTCGTAGACGTGGACCGGGATTGTCTTTTTTCCGATCAGGGAGGCAAAGGGGCCGATTCGCGAACGGGATCTCGCGTCGACCACGACGAGCATGGTGATCTCGTCAAACTTCACCTTCTTCGGCGTTGCCACGGACCACCGGTTGCCGTGTTTTTTCAGGAACTCCCTCACCGTGCGACTTGCGGAGCCCGACAGGCAGAGCATGGCGTCGGGATAAAGCTTCTGGGCCGCCACCATGCTTGCCAGCGAGTCAAAATCGTTGCCCATGTGGCTGGTGATGACTTTCACTGCGCAAGTTCCTCCGAAAGGGCAATGCGCCTTTTGTAGGGCATCCGCCGTATGGCGGCCATGTAGGGTCCCCTGGCTCCGTCCATTACATGGGGACGGGAAAGGCCGGCAAAAAAACTCTCGCGGGAAATGAAGGAAACGAGCCAGTTTTCCGTGTTTTTCTCCAAGGCTTCGTTCCTGAAGCAGTTGAAGTCGCTTCCGAGCCGTTCGTTCCTGAGAAAATCACGGTACAGAAGGGCGTCATCGTATCGATGGAACGTCACGGTGCACTGGACAAGGTCTGCGAGGCGGCGGAAAAAGAGGGCATACTTTCCCGCGGTCTCCCTGAGGTTCTCGAGGGTGCCGGCATTTTCGAGCACCAAATCCGCCCGCCGCTTTTTTTCCTCGGAAGGGAGGAGGAAGGATTCCCTCCTGATGATCTCGCCGGCGCCCCACCCTCTTGGGGAGTTCCGTTCCCTTCTCTTTTCTTCAGGTGCGGCAAGATAGACCGTAGCATCGATCCACTGGGGCACTCCCCCTTCGAAAAGAAGGGGGATTTCGGCCACCACCCAGCCTTCCAGGGAGGCGGAGATTCGTTCCATTTCAGCCCTGACGAGAGGGTGAAGGAGCCCGCAAAGCCAGGCGTAATCTTCAGCGGAGCTGAAGGCCCGGGACGCTATTTCTCCCGGCAGGATGTTCCCGGCATTGTCCGCGACCTCCCTGCCCCACCTTGAAACAGCCTCGCCGATGACATCCGGGCGCTTCCACAGTCCCCGGACGATCTCGTCCGCGTCCAGGACGGAAGCTCCCATTTCCCTCCAGAAACGGGTCAGCGTCGACTTACCAGCCCCAACGTCTCCTGTTACTCCCAAAGCCAGCATGCTGTTTTTCCTCCTCGCCCCTGTCGTCCACAGTTTTGAACTTGTCCGGGATTTCCCAGAGAAAACGGGAAAACCCGTTGCGGAATGTGGTTCCGAAGAGCCTGCGGGACCGGACCCCGGTCATGTAAAGCCGTTCTTCGGCCCGGGTCATGCCCACGTAGCAGAGCCGCCGCTCCTCTTCCATGTTCTCCCTGTCCTCCAGGCATTTGAAGTGGGGAAAGACGGCCTCCTCCATCCCGACAAGAAAGACCACGGGAAACTCGAGTCCTTTCGCGGCATGGAGGGTCAGGAGGTTCACCGCGTTCTTGTCGTCGAGGTCGAGCTTTTCAAGGTCCGTGAAGAGCGCCGCCTCGGCCAGCATTTCGGAAAGGTCGCCGCCCGTGGGGACGATGGAGCGGAGTTCCCTGATGTTTTCCACCCTCTCTTCCCAGCCGTCGGGATCGTCCTTCCTGAGGATGTCCTCATATCCCATGGTGTCGAGAATGTAGGTCAGTATGTCAGCCAGGCTGTCGGAAAGGGAGAGGATCTTCACCATGTGCCGCGCCAGGTCTCTCAGTCCTGTGCCGGCCTTTCCTTCCGCGGCCATGGTTCCTTCCGCCAGGGTCTTCCAGTACTCCCCGGCGGAAAGGGCGGGCAGGGATTCCAGGAAGGCGAACACCTTTTCCAGGCTCTTCTTTCCCAGTCCTCTTGCCGGGACGTTGGCGATGCGGGTCAGGGACATCCTGTCCAGGGGGTTCACCGCCGCCCTGAGGAAAGAGAGGACATCCTTCACTTCCTTCCGGTCGTAGAAGGCCGTTCCCCGCACGACCCGGTAGGGGATCCGGTTTTCGAGGAATTTCTGTTCGTAGACCCGGCTCATGGCGTTGATGCGGTACAGGAGGGCCATATCCCCGTAGCTGTACCCCTCCCTGTCATGGAGCCTCCGTATCTCCGACATCAGGAAATCCGCCTCCTGGTACTCCGTCTGGCCGAGGAGGGTGTAGACTTTTTCTCCCATGTTGCGGGCGGTCCAGAGGTCTTTTTTCCGCCTCCTGGAATTGCCTTCGATCAGGGCGTTCGCCGCCCCCAGGATCGTGCCGGAGGACCGGTAATTCTGGTCGAGGATGACGACCTTTGCCGACGGGAAATCCTGTTCGAAGTTGAGGATCATGGTCATGTCGGCGCCCCGCCAGCCATAGATGGACTGGTCCGGGTCTCCCACCACCATTATTTTCCGCTTCGGCCCCACCAGCTTGCCGAGGGTGAGGTATTGCGGCCTGTTGACATCCTGGTATTCGTCCACAAGGACCCACGAAAGGCGGTTCCTCTCCCTTTCCAGCAGATCCGGTTCCGAAGCCAGCAGGCGCAGGGGAAGCAGA
>JAPXRK010000044.1:1839-9033 GCA_033813575.1 Synergistales bacterium | reverse complement strand
TATTCCCATCGAGGATGCCGTGAAATACATGAAGGACGCCATTGACCACACCTACGGCAAGAAGGGCGAAAAAATCCTCGAGATGAACTACAAGGCCGTGGATGCCGGAGTGGATGCCCTCAAAAAGATCGAGATCCCTGCGGAATGGGCCAGAGCAACGGCCGATCCTGTCCTTGTGAGCGGTCTTCCCGAGGAAATTCCCGATATCGTACGGGAAGTCTGCATGCCCATCAATGCGCAGAAGGGCGACAGCCTCCCAGTTAGCGCCTTCCTGGGCCGCGAGGACGGCCATTTCCCGTCGGGAACGGCGGCTTTCGAGAAGCGCGGCGTCGCCATCAACGTTCCCGAGTGGAAGAGCGACAAGTGCATCCAGTGCAACCAGTGCTCCATGGTGTGCCCCCATGCCGCGATCCGTCCCTTCCTTCTGGACGGCGAAGAGGCCGCGGCAGCTCCGGAAGGTTTCGGTGCGGTGGAAGTGAAGGGCAAGGAATTCCCGGGACACAAGTACAAGATGCAGGTCAACGCTCTCGACTGCCTCGGATGCGGAAACTGCGCGGATATCTGCCCGGTCGGCGCCCTCGAGATGAAACCTCTCGTGAGCCAGGAGAAGGAAATCCCGAACTGGAACCATGCCCTCACCGTTTCGGACAAGTCCGCCGAGACGAACAAGTTCACCGTCAAGGGAAGCCAGTTCTCCCAGCCGCTTCTTGAGTTCTCCGGAGCTTGCTCAGGCTGCGGGGAAACACCCTACATCAAGCTCGTCACACAGCTCTTCGGCGACAGGATGATCGTAGCCAACGCCACCGGATGCTCTTCCATCTGGGGAGGATCCGCACCGAGCATGCCCTACACCGTCAACGCAAAGGGCCAGGGACCCGCTTGGGCCAACTCCCTCTTCGAGGACAACGCTGAATACGGCTACGGCATGAAACTTTCCCTCAACGCCACCATGACCTATATCATCGATGCGATGAAGGCTCTCGTGGAGATGGATATTCCTGAAGACATGAAGGCCGCTTTCAGCGAGTGGCTTGAATCCAGGGACGACGGAGAGAAATCCAAGGCCGCGGCAGAAAAGGTTCTTGCGGTTCTTGACCGCGATATCGGTGCGGAAGGGAACAAACTCCTGTGCGAGATCGCGTGCAGAAAGGACTATCTCGTCAAGAAGTCCCTCTGGATCTTCGGAGGCGACGGATGGGCCTACGATATCGGTTTCGGCGGCCTCGACCATGTCCTTGCTTCCGGTGAAGATGTGAACGTGCTCGTCCTTGACACCGAGGTATACTCCAATACCGGTGGCCAGTCCTCGAAGTCGACTCCCACCGCTGCCATCGCCAAGTTCGCCGCCGCGGGCAAACGGGTGAAAAAGAAGGACCTCGGAAGGATAGCCATGACCTACGGGTATGTGTACGTTGCCCAGGTCGGTATGGGCGCCGACAAGAACCAGCTCTTGAAGGCAATAAAGGAAGCCGAGGCCTACAAGGGCCCCTCCCTCGTCATCGCCTACGCCCCCTGCATCGCCCACGGAATCGGTGCCGGCATGGGCAAGACCCAGGAGCAGACGAAGAAGGCCGTGGAAGCGGGGTACTGGCATCTCTACAGGTACAACCCCGACCTCGCCCTTGAAGGAAAGAACCCCTTCGCCCTCGACTCCAAGGAACCGAAGGCTGATTTCAAGGAATTCCTTATGAGCGAAGTCCGCTATGCTTCCCTGAAGAAGGAGTTCCCCGACACCGCCGACGAGCTTTTTGCAAAGGCCGAGAAGGACGCTAAAGAGCGGTATGAAATTTACCGCCAGCTCGCCGAAATGGGCAAGCAGCCGGTAAAGGCAGAAGCGTAAGTTCAACCTCCCGGAGGGAGAGGCCGCACCTCTCCCTCTTTTCAAAAGAGTACATTATTTTTCTCCCTTGACCGGAACGCCGGAACAGGGTAGAATATCCCGGTCAGTACGGGACGTAGCGCAGTCTGGTTAGCGTACCTGCATGGGGTGCAGGTGGTCGGAGGTTCGAATCCTCTCGTCCCGACCAGAAATGACAAGCGGGGTTTATAACCCCGCTTTTTTGTATTCTCACGGGAGTGAAAAAAAGATGGCAGTTGAAAAGTCGTTCCGCCATAAAAAGAGCTTGGGGCAGAATTTCCTTGCCGACAGGAACATACTCGGGAAGATCGTGGAAAGGGCCGCTCCGGAAGCGAGAGATGTCCTCCTCGAAGTCGGAGCTGGTCAGGGAGTCCTCACCAGGGAACTCCTCGCTTCTCCCTGCGCCTTTTTGTACAGCGTGGAAATCGACAGGGGGCTGGAACCTTTTCTTTCCGACATTCCCCTTCTCCATCCGGGCCGTTTTCGACTCATATGGGGCGACGCCCTGGAGGCTGACTTCTCTCTTCTGTCTCCTGCACCTGTCAAGGTAGTCGCAAACATCCCCTATAACATAACGACACCCCTGCTCTGGAAGCTTCTCGAAACCCTTCCTTCCGCCGGTTATTTCCTGCTCATGGTTCAGAAAGAGGCCGCAGACAGGATGACGGCCCCTCCCTCCACGAAGGAAAGGTACCCTCTTGGAGTGACCCTTGAATTGATGGGGACTGCACGAAAAGTCCTGAATGTGCCGCCTGCCGCTTTCCGTCCTGTTCCGGCGGTTCATTCCTGCCTGCTGGAAATCACATTGGGAAAAGAACACAGGGAACTTGCGGCAGACGCATTTTGGAGAGGAATGCTCAGGAGCGGGTTCGCCCAGAGGAGAAAGAAGCTCCTGAAGAACCTGAAAGCCTTTAGGGGCGATGTACCATGGGCGGAGGTATTTGCGGAATTGGGTATAGGGGAAAATTCGCGGGCTGAAGAGCTTTCCGGAGAAAAATGGCTCGCACTGCACCGGAAAGCAAAAAAATGAAGGCCTCTTCTCCTTTCGAAAGAGAAGAGGCCCACGAAAAAAAGAAACAGAGCGATTATTCCACCTTGTCCTTGAGGGCCTTGCCGGGTCTGAAAACGGGGACCTTCTTCGCAGGGATCTTGATGACTTTCTTGGGATCCTGGGGATTCCGGCCTTCACGGGCAGCTCTTTCACGGACTTCAAACGTTCCGAAGCCAACCAGCTGAACCTTTTCGCCCTTGGCAAGGGCACTTTCGATGGCTTCGAAAATCGCTCCGACGGCAGCGCCGGAAGCCTTTTTGTTCAACCCTGTCGCTTTTGCAACCTCAGTTACGAGTTCTGCCTTGGTCACCTTTTACAGCCTCCTCTGGATTAAAATGTGGTACCGGTTCCGGTAAAATAAAGCCAACTCAGGTCCGAACCATCATTACGTTTATTATTACCAGCAAGTCCAGTTCTGGTCAAGCATTAAACTTCATTTTTCCTCTTTTCCCCGCCAGAAAATACGCAAAGGGACGCCTTCGAAGTCTTCAAGTATTCTCAATTCATTTTCTATGTGGTTTTCAAAGGCTTTTTCCGCCAGTTCCGGGAAATTGACAAAGAAGATAAACGTCGGCGGATTGGTTTCCGCCTGGGTACAATAAAAAATCTTGAAGGCTCTTCCCCTGTTGTCGGTCGGCAACCTGTCGAATGCGAGGATATCACGGAGAAGCCTGTTTAATACAGTGGTTTTAATCCGTTTCCTCCGGTTTTCGAATACCTTGAGCACCAGGTCGGATATTTTCTGCATCCCTCTGCCCGTCAGGGCTGAGACGAAATGCAAAGGCGCATGGGAAACGAAGACCATTTCATCCTTGAGCTTCTTTTTCATCGAGTCTCCCAGGCTGTCTTTCTTCCCGAGGAGATCCCACTTGTTCAAAAGAAGCACAATTCCTTTTCCCCGTTCGATGATTTCCCCCGCAAGCTTTTTGTCCTGATCGGTAAAGGGTTCCCCAGCATCCATTACCAGGAGGGCAACATCGCACCTGTCGATGGCCTGGAGCGTTCTGACATAGGAGTAATATTCTATGTTGTCTTCAACCCTGCTTTTTCTTCTCAGGCCGGCGGTGTCGATCAACCGGAAGGTCGTGCCGTCGATCTTCACCAGCGTATCAAGGGCATCCCGCGTGGTTCCCGCTATGTCGCTCACAAGAGCCCTCTCTTCCCCTGCAAGGCGGTTCAGGATGCTTGACTTCCCGACGTTCGGCCTGCCCACGATCGCGACTTTCACGGAACTTTCCTCTTCCGTGACGGGGTCATCCCCTGGGATCTTTTCCAGAATGAGATCAAGGAGGTCGTAAATATACCGTTTGTGTTCGGCGCTGACTCCGATCACATCTTCAAAACCCAGTGAATAGGCTTGGAAGACGGAGTCTTCGTGGATACCGTCGTCAATTTTGTTGGCAACGACGATAACGGGTTTTCCAGACTTCCTGAGCATGTCCGCGACATCCTCGTCCATCCAGGTCGGGCCTTCTTTTCCGTCAATGACGAAAAGAACCAGGTCGCTTTCGGTGATGGCCGTAGCCACCTGCTGCCTCATCCCCTGGACGAAGGCGTTTTCATCTTTGGCGAGAAAGCCACCCGTGTCGATAACGTAAAACTTTCTATCCCTCCACTCGGCTTCGCCATACAGCCTGTCCCTGGTCACCCCAGGCATGTCGTCGACGATGGCTTCCCGCCGGCCGATAAGCCGGTTAAAAAGCGAAGATTTGCCGACATTTGGTCTTCCGATGATGGAAACTACTGGCATGGGTGCTTTTCCTCCTTGGCCTTAATCTATCCAGACGGTAATTTCAGGAAAACCGGTCCTGGAGTTTCCTATGGAAAAAAAGGGGGCGAGAACATTCCGGACCCTGGCTGGTGAAGGAGCCGTCACCCAGAAAACAAGCGGCGGTTCTCCCGGATCCATTGGATACAGGCCAATTTTCTCCAATTGTGCCATTATACTCTCTTTCAGGTCCAGGGAAGGCGATTTGATTTCCAAGAGAAACGAAAAAGGAGGCAGGTCAAGGTCTTTCCTTTCCCGGAGTTCTTCCTTCCAGAAATAATCCCAGCCCAGAACCATGCTTTTTTGCCAGCCAGAACCCGGACGTCTGCTTTGAAGAAGAACGGTCCGTCGTCCTTCTGAAGTCCCCCTCCAAAGGGATTCCCACATCATGGAAAAGGCTGTGAATTTCGCTTGAAAGGCCACGTTCCGGACTTCGCTGTCCGCATCGATCCAGGCGGCGAAGCCCACGTCGGACATGTCGCATACTGTCAGGGCGGAACGGGTCCCGAGAATAATTCCTCCCCCGTCAAGTTCTTTTTTGAGGGCCCGGATTGCCTTTTTGCCCGGAGTTTTCGTTCCGTCCCATATCAACACGGGCTTTTCATCGGGGGCAGTGGCCCGGGCGACCGGAAGGAGTGCTTCGAGCCCCGGGCGCTTCCCTGAGAGAAGGACTCCCCTGCATGAGGGGCAGGTCTCCGGAAGGGGGGAAACCCTGCCGCAGGAAGAGCAGCGAAGTCTGCGGCGCTGTTCTTCCCAGGCCATGACCCGGCCGCAGGAACTGCAGAGAATCGGGTTGCCGCATTCTTCGCAGGCCACCTCGCCTGCGTATCCCTTCCGGTCAAGAAGCCACAATGCAACCTTTCCGCCGGAGAGGACCTTCGCGGTTTCAGAGAAAAGAGCGGCGGAAAGGGGGAGAGAACCGGCGATGCCCTGGAATTCCGATGAAAAACCGTTTTTCAGGTCCACGAACTTCACGTTTTCCCGGGAAGAAGGGGGCGTGCACCGGGGTTTTCCCCGGAGGTACACCCTTGAGGAGGGCAGTCTCCCGGAAAGCGTCAGCCCGGCTTTTTCCAGAAGGGCCTTTCTGGCGGCGACCGTCCTTATGTTGAGGAAGGGATGCCTGTAGGTTCTATAGGCGCCGCTGCTTTCTTCATCGACGATAATGGAACGGATCCTGCTGATGGGAGCGAAAACGGCACCGGGACCTCCCACAATGCCAAGAACACTTCCTTTGCGGGCGGCAATCCAGGCATCCTGAAGCTTTTTTCCTCCTGTGGCCGGCCAGAGGAGAGCGGACTTCTGCACCTGGGGAGGAAGAAGTTCAAAAAAAGAGGCAGCCAATGCCTGTTCCGGGAAAAGGGCAAGAAAGGAATCACCTTTTTCCAGCAATTCCGCAAGTTTTTTCCACCGTGAGGAGGTTTCGCATTCATAAAGGAAATTCTCTTCGTATTGTCCGGAAACCTGCGGGTTCCCCCCGGCGAGGGAGTCGAAATCATCAAGGGGGCCGGGAAAGGAGAGAATGGAGGAAGGCACGGAAACTTTCAGTACCTCTCCGGAGCCGCAAAGGAAAGTATTCCCGGTCCATTTAATGAGATCGACCGTGTTTTCCGTAAGCAAAGGGCTCTTGTCCGAAAGGGGTTCCGCCTGGCGGATGCTGAAGGTCCCCTTTTCAGGAAGAGCGGAAAAAAAAGAATCAACTATTCCGAACCGCGTTCCCTTGCCGACAGGGATCTTCAACCGGCTTCCCCGGAGAAGGGGGGGGTGCAGCTCGTAGGTCAGGGGGTTCCACCATGGTCCCGGTACGATGACGTTGCAGAAGCGGGGAGGCCCCACTCTATTCACAGAAGCCAGTCCTCTTCGAGGATGCTGCTCCACACTTTTTCCGCCACATCCTCTTTTGTACCGGAGAATTCTTCAGCGGTCCCGGTCCTGGAAAGGAGCTTGACTGTGTTTGTGTCGGTCCCGAAACCCGAGTCAGAGGCGGTAATGTCGTTGGCAACGATAAAATCGAGATATTTTCTCTTCATTTTTTCGGAGGCGTTGGCCAGCAGATCGTGGCTTTCAGCTGCGAAGCCCACAAGGACCTGGCCGGGCGCTTTCCGCTCTCCGAGGGAGGCAGCGATATCTGTGTTCTGAACCAGGTCTATCGTGACGGTGTCGGCATTTGCCCGCTTGATCTTTCTGTCGCTGAAGGAGGCAGCCCTGAAATCACCGACTGCGGCTGCCTTGACGATGAAGTTCATCTCTTCTGAAAGGGCAAGGACGGTCCGCTTCATCTCCTCGGCTGATACGACGGATTTGACGTCAAATCCGCTGAGGTTCGAAAAGGAAGCGGGGCCGTGGACAAAGGTAACTGACGCTCCTCTGTACCAGGCCGCTCTCGCCATGGCATACCCCATCTTGCCCGTGCTTGGATTGCTGAGGAAACGGACGGGGTCGAGAAATTCCCACGTAGGTCCTGCGGTGACGAGCACATTTTTTCCCTCGAGCTTTTTGGAAGGACACAGGGCCTTCCAC
>JAPXRK010000044.1:0-1829 GCA_033813575.1 Synergistales bacterium | reverse complement strand
TCCCTTGCCTTCGTAGCCGCAGGCAAGGCTTCCCGTTTCCGGGTCGGCGATGATGACCCCGGTTTCCTTCAGTATCTCCATGTTTCTGGCCGTGGCGGGATGGTTGAGCATATTCACGTTCATGGCGGGGAATACCACTACGGGTGCTCCGGTGGCAAGCAGCATGGCACAGAGCAGCTCTTTCCCAGCCCCCCGGGCCATGTTCGACAGTGTTTCCGCGGTGCATGGAGCGACTATGATCACCTCGGCCCAGTCCGCAAGCATAATATGGGGTATTTTCCACCCCGTGTCATCGGAAAGGAAATCCGACTGTCTCCAGACCCGTTTCCCGGCCAGGGTGGACAGAACCATAGGGCTTACGAACCGCTCTCCGTCGGCGGTCAGCACGATTTCAACTTCACATCCGGCCTTCACCAGGGCCCGGACGATTTCCGGGGTCTTGTAGGCGGAAATGCCTCCCGTTATTCCCAGGACGACTTTTTTCTTCTGTTTCCAATCAGACATGGCCTGATTCGGATTCAGCTCCGTTCTCCGGGGCGGATTCCCGCTCCGGGGAAAGCCGGACTGCGCCGAGATCAAATTCCTGAAGAGCGGTTGAGATGAATTTTTCGTTGTCTTCGTCGAGGGTCCGCCCTTTTTGTTCGCTGAGGGCCCGGGCACGGGCAGCCACGGCGGCGGTGAGAAGGTACTTGTTGTTTATGCCCTGTTTTTCAGCCAGAGAATCCATATCGTAGAAAATCATTTCCGTTCCTCCCTGAATGGTCTGAACCCGGTTATTATGGACTTCAGTTCAACTGAAGCCCGTTCGGCGTCATCGTTCACGATAACGTAATCATAATCCCCGGATTTCATCATCTCAAGCCGCGCATTCTGCAGCCTGATTCTGAGATCCTCACCGCTTTCCGTTCCTCTTTCCCTGAGCCGGCGCTCCAGTTCTTCCAGAGAAGGAGGAGAGACGAACACAAGGATGCTCTCAGGCATTTTTTCCCTTATCTGGAAAGCTCCCTGCACATCGATTTCGAGCACCATATCAAGGCCGCTTAAAAGGGCCTGCTCCACGTCATCCCTGAGGGTCCCATAGTAATGGCCATGCACTTCCGCGTGTTCGAGAAACTTGTCTTCCCTCAAAAGGGAAAGAAAAGCCTCTTCGGAAATAAACCGGTAGTCAACGCCGTCCTTCTCCCCCTGCCGGGGAGGCCTCGTGGTGCATGAGATCGAAAACCGGATGTCCTGCACCGTTTCGAAAACTTTTTTCCGCAGCGTTCCCTTTCCGGCGCCACTCGGGCCGGAAAGAACGAAGAGCTTACCCCTGCACGAGCGATTCATCCTCGATATCTTCCTCGAATCTGTTCACGATAGTTTCGGGCTGAATGGCTGACAGCACCACGTGGTTGCTGTCGGTTATCAGAATAGCCCTCGTTTTGCGTCCCTGGGTGGCGTCGATGAGCCTCCCGTCTTCCTTCGCCTCTTCCTTGAGACGCTTGATGGGAGCTGATGTCGGATGAATGATGGCCACGATCCTCTCCCCCACGATCATATTGCCGAAACCGATATGAACAAGTTTTGCGGTCATCTTCCTCACTCCACGTTCTGAACCTGTTCCCGGATTTTTTCCAGGAGAGTCTTTGCCTCCACTACCATCCAGCGCAGCTCGGCGTCCGTAATTTTTGAGCCCATGGTATTGACCTCCCGGTTCATTTCCTGAATCAGGAAATCGAGTTTTCTTCCCTCGGAAGAAGGTCCTTTCAGAATGGCGCGGACTTGCCTGCAATGACTCCTGGAACGGACGAACTCCTCGGATATATCCCATTTGTCCCCCATGAGGGCGA
>JAPXRK010000043.1:0-9121 GCA_033813575.1 Synergistales bacterium | reverse complement strand
GGGTTGTTCCTCCCAATTCATCTTTTTTAATTCTTTAAATTTTTTAATTTTATCTAAAATAATGGCAACCGACCAAATGGATAGTCCCACGAGAATAATTAATATAAGTCTTGCGGCCCAGGTCGCGGCTCACCAGATGGAAGTGGTGTACTCCCACATCCGAAACAAGGCAGTTCGGGAAAAGGGAATCCGTTCGCTGCTCACCCTCGGGAACACTCTGTGCAGGCAGGTGAAAAAAACATCCCAGGTCACCCTTTCTCTCGGGGAAGACGCCGAGCGAAAACCAACCCCCTTTCTTCACGGAATCAATGTTTCTCTTCTCTCTGGACACATTGCGGGCAGGCTTTTCCCCCTGTGGCCTGGATTTATCGAGTCCGTTACGGTTGCGGGCCTTCTGCACGATATCGGAAAATCGTTTTTTCTCCCCTTTGCCGGAGAGCGGGGCAAAAAAGCTGCAGGAGCTGACAGGCAGGCCATCCACACACACCCCCTTCTCGGGGAAGCCCTTTTACGGGATGCCGGCGTCACGAGACAGGATGTGCTCTCGGCAGTCCGTTCACATCACGAATCCTGGGACGGTTCGGGATACCCCGACGGTCTCAGGGGAGAAGCCATTCCCGTCGGTGCCAGGATCGTGGGGGTAGCGGATTTTTTTGAGAATCTTGTCTCCGCGTGCGATTCCAGGGAAAGAAAAAGAAGCGACCAGGCCGTATCGTCACTCCTTGCAACTGCGAACGGCCGGTTCGACAAATTTATCGTTCGGGCTCTCCTGGCCTCGGTAGGGCTCTTCCCGCCCGGCGCAGTGGTGGAATTGTCTGACGGACGCAGGGGAGTGGTTCTGGAATCAAAAGAGCGGGACTTGATCCGCCCGAGGGTGCTGCTGGTGACAGGAGAAGAAAGCAGAACGGACGCCATTCCGGTAGTGATCGACCTGAAAAGTGCGGGAAACCTATTTATCCGGCAGGTGTACGATGATTACGGCAAGATGACAGTACCCCCGCTGAGAAGAGAAGGACGGTCAGGCGTCCTTTTCCGGAAATACCACGCACCGAGTGCAATGGGGTAAACTCTTCATTTTTTGAAGAAAAGAGTCTTCGATCGAAAAAACACCCCTGATCTGCTTGACGAAACAAGGGGGGGTGCTCTATAATGCCCTAGTGCTGGCCGGGCTGGCGGAATGGGTAGACGCACGGGACTTAAAATCCTGTGGACGAAGGTCCGTGCGGGTTCGAGTCCCGCGTCCGGCACCAGGAAAGCGAATATCGCGGGGTGGAGCAGCCAGGAAGCTCGTCGGGCTCATAACCCGAAGGTCGCAGGTTCAAATCCTGCCCCCGCAACCATTTTTGGCGGTGTAGCTCAGATGGCTAGAGCATGCGGTTCATACCCGCAGTGTCACTGGTTCGATTCCAGTCACCGCCACCAATTGAGATTACCATGAAGGCGGAGACCGTTCTCCGCCTTTTTCTTTTTGGGAGGCAGGCATGGATACAATGGAGCAATCTCCCCGTCCCGACATCCCATTCGAGTATTCTCTTGCCCGTCTGAAAAAAGAATTCACAACGACCGGCAACTCGCAGGGCTGGATGCATACGGAAGCCCCCCTTCTGCTTGCCGTTTCGGGCGGAAGCGATTCCATGGCCATGCTCTGGCTCTTCTCCACGTTCCGAAACACAAACCTGGTCGTTGCCCACCTTGACCATGGAATTCGCGGGGAAGAGGGAAAGGAAGACGCCCGGTTCGTCTCTTCCATGGCGGCCCGGTTTGGGTTCAGGTGCATCAGTGAGTCTCTTCCTGTTCCGTCTCTTCTGCAAAAAGGAGAATCCCTTGAAGACGGCGCACGAAGAATCAGGTACCGTTTCCTGGAAGAAACCGGAAAGGCTCTCGGTGCCTGGGGCATTGGAATCGCTCATACGAAAGACGACTCGGCGGAAACTTTTTTGCACAACCTGTTTCGTGGAACAGGGGTCCGAGGGCTTGCGGGTATCCCGGAGAAACGGGGCTTCATTTTCCGCCCTCTCCTGCAATACACCAGAGAGTACCTCCGTGAGCTTCTCAGCTGGTATGGCATACCGTGGCGGGAGGATTCCACCAACGAGGACACGGCTTACCTGAGAAACAAAATCAGGACCGTTCTCATTCCGTTTATTGAAAGAGAAGTCAACAGTTCCGCCAGGAAACACATTCTCGGTACGGCGGGCGATATTGCGTTTTTCAGCGGCCAGGAGGAAAAGCTGCAGAAGTCCCTTCTCCGCCTCGCCTCAGTATCGCTGCCCTTTTGTTCGTATGCCTGCCCGATCTCGTTCCTGAGAAGCCTGGACGATGAAACGGCAGCCGTTTTTCTTCGCGGAACAGGCCGGATTCTCGGCCTGAAAGTCCTTTCCCGGGACAGGACGGAAACTCTCGTGGCCCTTCTCAAGACAGACGGCCCCTGGTGCTTCCAATGGCAGAGCAGCATGTATGTTTTCTGCAGTTTCCCCTATGTTACCTGGGTAGACCCTGTTATACTTAACCAGTCGGATCCCTCGGGATTGACACTACATCTTGAAGGAAGCTCCGGTATTTTTGAATGGAATAAGTGGGAGTTTTCATGGAAACGGGAGGCGGCGGAGAAGGTGTCGGCCGGATGGATGAAAGCGGTTCTTCCCTGGACCGGTGCAGTTCAGCTGTTTTCCCTTTCGGAACTGCAGAAATACAGAGATACCTGGGCTCCACGCTGGGGAAGGCACATTTTTCCTGTGCTCCGCTCCGGTTCCTTCGATTGGATTCCATTCTGGGGAAGACGGTTCTCCGGGAGCATGAATACCTCTGGAGCTCAATTAGTAGTCATTCGGTCAAGGATTCATCATTTAACTGCTGAAAAGGGGAAAGACGATGGAGTATAAGGTTTCGGATGTCCTGATCCCGAAAGAGGAAATCGGAAAACGGGTTGCCGAGCTGGGGGCACAGATCGCCGGAGATTACGAAGGGAAGGAACTCGTCGTCGTCGGCATACTGAAAGGTGCGGTCGTATTCATGGCTGACCTGGTCCGGAACATCCCCCCGTCGGTGGACATTTCCCTTGATTTTATGGCGGTTTCCTCCTACGGGGATTCCACGAAAACAAGCGGGATCGTCAGGATAGTGAAAGATCTGGACAGCAGCATAAAAGACAAAAATGTCCTTATCGTCGAGGACATAGTTGACACGGGACTGACTCTGTCCTATCTTGTCAAGCTGATGCATGAGAGGCAGCCGGGAAGCGTCCGGGTATGCGCCCTTCTCGACAAGGAGGAACGGCGGAAGATTCACGTGGATGTGGCCTACAGGGGTTTTTCCATTCCCGACAGGTTTGTTGTGGGCTACGGCCTTGATTACGCGGGCAAATGGAGGAATCTCCCCTCCGTTCACATTGTTGAGGTTTCAGGAGAATCGAGAGCGGTACTATAAATATCAACCTAGTCAGGAGGCGGCGATAATTTGGGCCGATTGGTAAAAAATCTCGGATTGTATCTGATTCTCATTGTGCTTGTTGTGAGTCTCGTGAATATTTTCCTTTCTCCCACCCAGGGTCCCCAGCAAATACAGGAGATCGGGTACAGCACATTCCTTTCGGAAGTCTCCTCGGGGAGAATCACTACAGTCACTGTCAGGGAAAATTCCATCAAGGGCAAGTTCACCGACGGGAGAGAATTCGTTTCTTACGTGGTCGGTGTGGGAGACCTGGCCAAGGAGGTCGCCCAGAAAGGGGTCAATGTGGAGGTGGAGCCTCCGCAGAAGACTCCCTGGTGGGCAAACATGCTTTCTTCCCTGTTCCCGACGCTGCTGCTCATAGGTGTATGGATCTTTTTTCTCTACAACATGCAGGGCGGCGGCGGCAAGGTGATGAACTTCGCGAAGAGCAAGGCCAAACTCTTCCTCGACAACCGGCCGAAGGTGACCTTCAATGACGTGGCCGGCTGTGAAGAATCCAAGGAAGAGCTCTCGGAAGTGGTGTACTATTTGAAAGATCCCAGCCGGTTCACCGCTCTCGGTGCCAAGGTGCCGAAGGGGATCCTCCTTCTTGGACCTCCGGGAACGGGAAAAACCCTCCTTGCCAGGGCCGCGGCGGGGGAAGCGGATGTTCCCTTCTTCAGCGTGAGCGGTTCCGATTTCGTGGAGATGTTTGTCGGTGTCGGTGCGGCCAGAGTTCGTGATCTTTTCGAACAGGCACGGAAATATCAGCCCTGCATAATTTTCATCGACGAGATGGACGCTGTCGGAAGACAGCGGGGAGCCGGCCTCGGTGGAGGACACGACGAACGGGAGCAGACGCTGAACCAGCTTCTCGTGGAACTCGACGGATTCGATGAATCGACGGGCATCATTCTGATTGCGGCCACCAACAGACCGGATATCCTGGATCCCGCACTGCTCCGTCCGGGCAGATTCGATCGTCACATTGTCGTTGACAGACCTGACGTGAAAGGCAGGGAAGCAATCCTGCAGGTTCACGTCCGTGAAAAGAAGCTCGCTTCCGACGTGGACCTTGAAGTCCTTGCCCGCCGAACCCCGGGGTTTGTCGGCGCGGACCTGGCAAACCTCGTGAACGAGGCGGCCCTGCTCTCGGCACGGAACGGGGAAAAGGAAATTTCCATGAGGAATTTCGAAGAGGGGATCGACAGGGTCATCGCCGGTCCCGAACGGAAAAGCCGCATCGTGAGCGAAAAGGAAAAGAAGATCATTGCGTACCATGAAACCGGCCACGCCCTGGTGGCGAAGCTGATACCGTCCTGCGACCCGGTGCACAAGATTTCCATCATTCCGAGAGGACACATGGCTCTCGGATACACGCTTCAGCTGCCGGAGGAGGATCGCTTCCTCATGTCCCGTTCCGATCTCCTCGACAAGATTTGCGTTCTTCTCGGCGGAAGAGTGGCCGAAGAACTCCATTTCGGAGACGTCACAACAGGCGCCAGCAACGACCTGGAACGGGCTACCCAGATTGCCAGGCAGATGGTCACCGAATTCGGAATGAGTGATAAGCTGGGGCTTGTCAAGCTCGGCCATAAGCACCAGGAAGTGTTCCTCGGGAGGGACATCGGGGAGGAGAAGAACTACAGCGACGAAGTGGCGTACACCATTGACCAGGAAGTGAAGAAGATCATCGATTCCTGCTATGGCAGAGTCAATCACCTGCTGACAGAAAACGCCGACGAGATGGCGAAGGTCGCCCAGGTTCTCCTGGAAAAGGAAGTCATCGAAGGAAAGGAACTGACTCTTCTGCTCGGCATGGAAGAGAAAGAGGAGAAAAACGACTCTCCCGCCGAAAAAGAAAAACCGGAAAGGGAATCTCCCGGAGTGCTTTCCGAAGACAGCCGAACACCGAATGTCCTTGGAGAAGCTCCAGCAGATTAGTTTCGGCAGAAAGAGTGAAAAGAGAGGAGCCGGGAGCTTTCCCGGTTCCCTTTTTTCTTTTCCGGGCAGCGGGAAGGAGGCATCTCATTCTTATGAACACGGAAGAAAGAAAGTTCACCCTGGTTTCTGAATGGGCGCCTTCAGGAGACCAACCCGAAGCCATCCGGCGCCTGTCCGCCGGTGTCGCGGAAAGGCACCGTTTCCAGACCCTTCTCGGGGTAACAGGAAGCGGGAAAACCTTTACGGTCGCCAATGTCATCGCCGAAGCAGGCAGGCCCGTTCTCGTGCTCGCCCACAACAAAACCCTCGCGGCACAACTTTACAGTGAATTCAAGGGATTTTTCCCCCAGAACGCCGTGCATTATTTTGTCAGCTACTACGACTATTACCAGCCCGAGGCCTATGTTCCCGCAACGGATACCTATATTGAAAAAGACGCTTCGGTCAATGACAGGATCGAACGGCTCCGCCTGGCAGCGACCAAGGCGCTTATTGAACGGCGGGACGTCATTGTCGTGGCGAGCGTCTCCTGCATCTACGGGCTCGGACGAAAAGAGACCTATGAAAAGGTCATTTTTCCCTTCGCAGTCGGAGAACGGTGGGAGAGACGGGCATTCATGGAAAAACTCCTTGAAAACTACTACGAAAGAAACGATTTGGTGGTGGAACAGGGCAGTTTCCGCGCAAGGGGAGACATCATCGAAATATTCCCCGCCTACGGGGAAAACGCTCTCCGGATTTGTTTTTTCGACGACGAAATTGAAAGAATTGAAGAGTTCGACCCCGTTTCGGGAAAGGTAAAGGAGAGCCTTGCCCACGCTTCGATCTTCCCGGCCCAGCATTACGTGACCGACAGGGATGCCATCGACCGGGCCATCGAACCTATCCGGTCTGAAATGGAGGAACAGGCGGCAGCATTCGAAAAGCAGGGAAAGTTTCTCGAAGCCCAGAGAATCCGGATGAGAACCCAATACGATCTTGAAATGCTTCTCGAGACAGGCTACTGCTCAGGAATTGAAAACTACTCAAGATACCTCGACGGAAGAAATCCGGGAGAACCTCCCGGAACGCTGCTCGATTTCTTTCCTGGCGACTTTCTCCTCGTGGTGGACGAATCCCACATTACCCTTCCCCAGGTCAGGGGCATGTTCAACGGAGACCGTGCCCGGAAGCTGACCCTGGTGGAAAACGGTTTCCGTCTTCCTTCCTGCCTTGACAACAGGCCCCTGGAATGGACCGAATTCGAAAAATACATGAAGCAGGCAATTTTCGTTACTGCGACTCCCGGCGATTACGAGTTCCGGGTATCTGGGAAAGTGGTGGAGCAGCTCATACGCCCTACCGGCGTCCTTGATCCGGCAGTGGAAGTCCTTCCCGCGAGCGGACAGGTGGACGATCTCATAGGACGGCTCAGGGAGATCGCCTCCAGGGGTGAGAGGGCTCTGATAACCACCCTGACAAAAAAATCGTCAGAAGACCTCGCGGAGTATCTTGCCGATCTTCAGTTCAAGGTGAAGTACATTCACTCCGAGCTCAACACCTTCGAGAGGGCGGAACTCATCAGGGACCTCCGTAACGGCGACATTTCAGTCCTCGTGGGAATCAACCTTCTCCGGGAAGGAATGGATCTTCCGGAGGTTTCTCTTGTGGCCATTCTTGATGCCGACAGGGAGGGATTCCTCCGGTCAGAGCGTTCTCTCATCCAGATGATGGGCAGGGCGGCGAGGAATACGGCGGGAAAGGTTATACTGTACGCTGACGAAATTACGGACAGCATCCGCAACGCCACTGCCGAGACCGCCCGGAGGAGGGCTCTGCAGATGAAGTACAATGAAGACCATGGAATAACGCCGGAATCGATCAGGAAAGACGTCATTTCGCTCCTGCCCGAAGAGCTCATGGCCGACGCAGGTTCCGGGTATCTCCGGAAAAGGGAAAAGGATAGCCTGGAAGGGATTTCTTCTGCAGAACTTGAAAAGATGATGTGGCAGGCCGTGGAACGGCTTGATTTTGAGAAGGCGGCCCGGCTCAGGGACATGCTGGCTTCTCTTGAAGGGAAGGAATGGAACCGTGTTGCAATGGATTCAAATAAAAGGGGCAAGGGAACACAACCTAAAAAACATCGACGTTGATATCCCGAAAAACAAGCTCGTGGTCATCACCGGACCTTCGGGATCAGGCAAGTCATCTCTCGCTTTCGATACTCTGTACGCCGAGGGGCAGCGAAGGTATGTAGAATCTCTTTCCGTTTACGCGAGGCAGTTTTTGGGTGTCCAGAACAAACCGGATGTGGACGAAATTTCGGGGCTTTCTCCGGCCATTTCCATCGAACAGAAGGGGGTGTCCCACAACCCTCGCTCCATTGTCGGAACCGTCACGGAAATTTACGACTATCTCCGGCTGATTTTCGCCAGGGTGGGGAAACCCCATTGCCCCTCCTGCGGAAAGGAAGTCACGCGCTATTCCCTCGATGAAATAGTGGACATCCTGTTCCGCAGTTTTCCTGGGGAGAGGGTGGAAATTCTCGCGCCCCTGGTGAGGAGCAAAAAGGGAGAGTACAGGAACCTGCTTTCCCAGACGAGGGACAAGGGATTTCTTCGAGTCAGGGTCGACGGCTCTGTCCTGTGGCTGGAAGAAGAAATTTCCCTCGACAAGAACAAACGCCATACCATCGAAGTCATAGTTGACAGGCTTCGCATTCAGGAAGACCGGCGGGGCAGAATTGCCGAAGCCGTGGAGAATGCCCTCACCCTCAGCGGAGGCTACGTGGTGGCAGTTCCTGAAAAGGGAGAAGAGAAGCTGCTCACAGAAAATTTCACCTGTCCCTCGTGTGATATTTCTCTGCCCGAAATAGAACCCAGGCTCTTTTCGTTCAACAATCCGTACGGAGCCTGCCCGGACTGTTCCGGTATAGGCAGCCACCAGTTTTTTTCTGAGGAACTGGCAATCGATCCTGAAAGGTCCCTTGTGGAAGGGGCCATTCTTCCGTGGAAGAAAAAACACTACATGCTGACGAAGCTGGAAAAGTTCGCCGCAAAAAAGGGATGGGATCTCTCCGGATCCTATGGAAAGCTCCCTGAGATTATTAAGGAGTTTATTCTCAGGGGATCCGATGAACGAATCCCGCTGGTTTTCCGTGACGGCAGAGAAGAGAGATCCTACATGGGGCGCTATGAGGGGCTCCTGCCATGGCTCGACGCAAGGTGGAAGGAAACGGAATCGGAAGCCGTCCTCGAAGAGCTCGCTACGTACCGGGTGGATGACGAGTGCAAGACCTGCGGGGGACTGAGGCTCAAGCCGGAAGCGCTGAATGTGAAAGTCCAGGAGTACGGGATCGGGGATTTTGTCTCCATGCCCATCGATGAATTGTGCCACATCCTGGAAAACCTCCCCTTCTCTTCCGGAGAGGAGCATATCGTGCACCAGGTCCTTCTCGAGACGAGAAAACGCCTCCGTTTTCTCTCCGACGTGGGAGTGGGGTATCTCTCCCTGATTCGCAGAGCAGACACCCTCAGCGGTGGAGAAAGCCAGAGAATCAGGCTCGCCACCCAGATCGGATCAAAACTGAGCGGTGTCCTGTACGTGCTGGACGAACCTACCATCGGCCTTCATTCACGGGATACCGAGAAACTCGTCAGGACTCTCGAATCGATCCGCGACCTCGGCAACACCGTCGTGGTGGTTGAACACGACAGGGAAACCATGATGGCCGCCGACTCGATCATCGAGATGGGACCCGGTGCGGGAG
>JAPXRK010000042.1:0-9189 GCA_033813575.1 Synergistales bacterium | reverse complement strand
ATCAAGATCGCCACTGCCGGAACCGACGGTTACGAAATCGAACTGAAAGGGTTCTCCAACCCTGACGAAATAATACGGTACATAGCGGTTCACAGGAAAGAAGGGGAATAGACTCCATGGTTCCCGCCCCCGGAAAGGGTGTGCCCTGAAGATGGCGGCCCTTCTTCCGGCGTTTCTCGGGGTGAATGTCATCGCCTTCGTCCTCATGGGGTGGGACAAGCTGATGGCAAAAGCGTCGGCAAGGCGCATTCCGGAAAACACCCTGCTCCTTGCCGCCCTGTTCGGAGGAGGGGCGGGGGCGTTTCTCGGAATGAAGCTGTTCCGCCACAAGACGCAGCATCCCCGCTTCTTTCTCGTGCTTCCGGTGCTGGCGGTTCTCCAGGTGGGAGCACTGGCCTACTTCGTTATGTGACCTTTTCCCGGGGCCGCCTCCGGTGCGGTCCCGCAGACCGGGGAGGTGGGGCGGCAATGGCTGCAGAAGCAATCCGTCTTCAAAAGGGGGGAGGCTTCCATTGCCCCTTGCCCCGGTGGTGGAGCCGCGCCTTCCTGGCCGCGGTGCTGTCGTTGTTTTTCGCCCTGTTCCAGTCCCCTGCCGCGGAAGCGGTGGGGCCATGGGCTCCCGTCATCGGTGCCGCCACCGGACCGGGCGGCGCCCTGTATGTCCTCACCTCCGAAAAGGGAGGGCTCTTCGTCTCCGGGGACGGCGGCAGGCGCTGGAAAAACCTCGGCGCCGGCCTCCCCTCTTCCCTTCTTTTTTCCCTTGACGTTTCCCCTGAAGGACGCCTCTTCCTCGCATCCTTTGATGAACTCCTTACGTCCGCCGACGGCGGCTCCGCCTGGAAATCCCTGAAGGGCGGCGGTGGAGTGAACCGGTTTTTCCCGACATCGGGAAACACCCTTCTGGCTGTTTTCTGGGATTCCGGCATCCACTGGGCTTCCTCGTCGGGGGATGCCTCTTTCGAAAAATCCGGGGGAGAAGACGGTTCCTTCCCGGTTCTGGATCTGCTGGACGAAGGGCATGGCAGGCTCCGTGCCGCCGCCTTCGGAAGAGGGGTGCTTTTTTCCGGAGACGGGGGGAGAACCTGGAGCCCCGATGATCCGGGAATCGAAAACGTCTTCCCGCTGGCGTTGGCCCGCAGTTCCGCCACCGGGACGGTATTCGCCGGAACCCTCGAGGGCGGTGCCTTCCGGAAGGAGGAAGGATCCCCTTGGGTCCCTGCATCGGAAGGCCTTCCGTCCTTCTGCACGGTCCAGGCCCTGGCCGCCGACGAAAAGGGGGTACTCTGGGCAGGAACCCACAAACAGGGACTCTTTTTATCCTTCGACGACGGAAGAACGTGGAACCCCTTTCCCGCCGGGACGGAAAAAGACCTGTCCGTCACTGTCCTGGTTCCCTTCCGGAAAAAAATCCTCGCGGGAACCTCCTCCGGGGAACTGTTCCTGGCCGACGGGGAGAAGGGGGCCGTCACGGAACTGCTCCCCTCCGACCCCGTTGTGGGGCTTGCCGGGGTTGACGGCAGACTGCTGTGCCTCTCCCGCTCGGGAGAGGTGTCGGTTTCTTCGGACGGGGGGGCCCGATGGACATCCCGGGGAAGGAGCGCCGGAGGAAAAGCTCTCTTCCTCACCGCCGTCCCCGGAGGCCGGCTCTTCGCCGGAACGGAGAAGGACCTCCTTTTTTCCCGGGACGGAGGGCTTGCCTGGACGTCCATTCCCCTTCCCGAAGGAACGGTGTTCACGTCCCTGGCAGGAACCGCCGGCGGAGAGCTCTTCGCCGGGACGGCGGGGAGCGGTCTCTACCGGTCATCCGACGGCTGGTCATGGCAAAAAGTCGATGAAGTTCAGGGAGCCCGGGTCCATTCCCTGCGGTCCTCTGACGGAACGGTCATCGCGGCCGGAACGGACGCAGGATTTTCCGTCTCGCTGGACGGCGGCCTTTCCTGGAAGAACGAAGAGGTGATCTACGGGATTCTCTCCCTGGCCTTCGACGGGCAGGGGCGGCTGTGGGGGGCCTCCCGGACGGGGCTCTGGAATTTTCCGCTCCCCGAAGGGGAGATCACCGAGGCGCAGGCGGCAGGTTTCGACTGGTCGCCCCTTGAATATTTCACCGACCTTTTCCCGGGGGAAGGGAACGGCCTGATCGCCCTCCTGGGGGAAAGGGCGGTACGCCTCCTTCCCGGGGAGGCACCGGAATCCTTTTCCCTCAGGGAGACGAACCTGTCCAACGTCAGGGTCCTGTGCTCCCTTCGGGACACCGGGGGCGCCCTGCTTCTGGGGACGGAGCGGGGTCTCTTCCGTTCGACGGACGGAGGGGCCACATGGTCGGAAATTGCGTTGCCCTGATCCGGGGGCGGGGAGAATCGGGGTGAGCCTCATGAGAGAACTGTATCGAAGGCTGGCGGTGTTCCTGCTGCTCTTTATCGCTCTTGTCTGCTTCTTTTCCGTCCGGGGCAGCTTTGTCAGGCTGTATGCGGCGGACATGGGCAGGGAATACCGCTCAGAATACAGCCCGTCCCAGGGGCTGTTCGGAGCGCAGGCCGCAGGGGGCCGGTTCATCCGGTCGATCACGCCCTTCCGCACCATCGCCGGCTTCATCGATTCGAAAACTGACGGACGCCTCCTGACCGTGGAGGGAGACCCGTGGCCGGAGATCTTCGCCGGGGCCGCGGCACCGGCGGGCTACGGCGCGACTGCCTGGAGGGAAGCCGGTGAAGCCTACCTGAAAAGCCTGTACTTCCACGGGGAAGAGGAGCCCTTTCCGGCTCTCCTCGCCGGGCTGGCGGAAAAGGGAGAGTCTTTCTCGTACCTGAAGCTTCGTACCGCTGAAGGCCCCCGTTTTCTCGCCATGACCGTCGAGGGCCCGGGCACGGCGCTCGGCAACGGGGTCCCGGCCGGGCTGGCACGGCCTTTCCGGTCGCTGGCCCTCGTGCCCCTGATCCTCGGCGCGGCGGTCTATTTGTTCCTCCCTAGAAGAAAAATTCCTCCCGGATCCGTCGTGTACCCCAGGTGGTCCGCCGTTTTCCTTCCGGACCTGCTCTCCTATATCATGTCGGGAATCTTCCTGGGGCTTCCCATGGTGCTCTGCGTTCACATCTTCGACAGGGCCGGTTTCCTCGACTTCCGGTACGGCAGCGCCTGGTTCACCCTTGTATTCTGGAGTATCGGGCTGATCTTCGCCTCCATCCTCTGGTGGTCGTCGAAGTACGCCTCCTTCGCCCTGCAGATTCTGCCGGGGGAACTGTTCCTGAGGACCCTTGGGCGGGAACGGACCATCGCCTTCGAGGATATTGTCTCGGCCGGTTTCGTGGATTACAGGCCCCCGAAATGGCTGCGGACGGTCATGTTCATCGCGGGTCTTGTGAACTGGCGCATGATGGGGCAGGCATTGCTCCTTTCGGGCCGCACGGACTGGGGAATGGAGCTTTTCCTTCGGAGCGGCGGGTCGGAGCGTTTCCTGTGTTCCGGCATGCCGGGAGCGGGGAAAATTTTCGAGGCCCTCCTCCTTCACAAAGTACCCCTTTCTGAAGAGCTTCAGCGGGCAGCGGAAGGAACGGGTGCTTCCTGACCGGAAGATGGGAACTGAGCATTCTTTTCTAAGGCGGTGATGAAATGGGAACAGAGTTGAACCGTTGTTTCAGGGGACTGCCCGTTCAGAGACTATGCCGTTCCCTTGCCCTGGCCGGCCTGCTTGCGTGCTTTTCCGCCCCCCTGCCGGGAGGAGCGGAAAGCTCGCCCTCCCCATCGAACGAAGAACTCCGGCACCGGATCTCCGTGCTTGAGCAGGCCCTTCTTCTCCGGAACGAGGGCCATCGCATGGAGGCGGAGGGAAATGTCCCCGGAGCCATGGAGGCCTACCGGAAAAGTTATGTCCTGTACCCCGATCCCCGTCTTGAGGAAAAGATTCTCTCCTTCCGCCCCGACCTCCAGCCTCTGAAGGACAGGATAGCCTATCTCGAAAGCCTTCGTGCGGCGAAGAAGACCGGGACGGCGACAGCCTCCGCGCCTCCCGCAGCGCCTCATGAGGGCGGCGGAGTTTCCGCCGGGCAGGACAACCCCGACTGGAGGACCTACCCTGATCTGCCGGCGGAAAAGAAGGCCATCGGGGAGGTTTTTTCCTCCTTCCGCAGCGCGCTGAAGGCGGGGGACATCGGGAAGGCGGCAGTATGCGTGGACGAGAGCCGCCGGGAGACCTACGCTGCCCTCTTTGAAAAAAAACCGGAGGCCATGCCTTCCTTCGCCGCCCTTCTCGAGGGCGCGGAGATGAGTTTCCTGAGCGCCCCTGAGAACGCCGACCCCGGGACCACCAGCACGCTGCGAACCTCCGAGTACGCGGTGGACGTGGGGGGATTCACCTTCTACGTGCGCTGGGTCAAGGTGGACGGCAAATGGCTGCTCTTCGATTTCTGACCGCCCGGGAAGGAGGGACGGAGCAATGACTGTGCATGATCGCATTCTGAAAATGGGAACCGCTGTTCTCGCGGGACTTCTGCTGTTCGCGGCGGTCTCTCCAGCCCATGGATGGAGCCAGCACCCCCACCGCCAGGTCAATATGGAGGCGGTGAAGCTGTTCCTGTCCCAGGCCGGGGGCAAGGAAAAATTCGCACGGGGACCTTTCTCCCGGAAGGGGCTTTCAGAACCGCTGCGCGGCGCCGCAGTGACCAGCTCTTCCCTGCTCGCCTCGGGGTTCGTCTCCGCGGAGGCGGCCCTTTCCGCCCAGTCCTGGATCATCAATGGGGGAGACTGGGCGGACGAACCCCACCTTTATTCTTCCGTGCGGCATTTCTACGATCCCCTCGGCCTGTCGGGCTCGGCCTGGCTCACGGACCAGAGCGAGGTCCACGGCCACTATGACAGCCCGTCCATCGACGCCCGGACATGGGGGCTGACCCATTCGGACAATCCCTTCAGCTTTTTCGTGGCCCTGTCGGCCTACAAGGCTGCCCTCGAGGTAAGGGACGACCTTCCCCTTCCCCCGGCCCTGGGCTCCCTCCATTTCAAGACGTCACTGAGCCTGGCCCCGAAAGACCATGACGACCAGCGGAGCCTCCAGCTTTCCAGGGCCTACCGGGCCCTTGGGGAGTCCATGCACATGCTCGCCGACATGACCCAGCCGGCCCACGTGCGGAACGACTCCCACCCGGCGGACGAGCCCATCGAGGCGGCCACCTTCAGCGACCATGTCCGACGGGCGGCGTCGGCACCCTTCGTCGATTCGAGAATCCGGCCCTTCCTCGCCAGCGCGGGGGGCAGGCTCCAGGAACCCGCGGAACTCTTCCAACGCGTGGCTTCCTTCGTCAACGGGACGTTCTATTCCCTGGACACCGTCTACGACAAGGAATCGAAGGTCCTGCCGAACAACCGGCAGAAGGGCTACCCCTCACCGCAGCTGAAGGACCTGGCGGTTGAAAAAAAGAAGATTCCCGGCTTCGTCGGGGAAAGGGAAGTCCGGAGATTCTACGGCGTCTTCGACAGCGAACGGGCGGCCATGATCCAGGACCGTCTCAGTTTCCACTGGTTCGACCCGGAGCAGTCCTTTCTGTCCGGTTTCGAAGGGGCAAAGGAAAAGGGGGGAAGGGCGGTTGCCGCCGGCCTGGGAAGGCTGGGTCCCTTCCAGGTTCCCCACGCCTTTGCAGCGGAGCAGGGCAGAATTCTCCTCCCCGTGGCCATCCACGCCTGCGCCGACCTTATGGATCTCTTCTATCCCACCCTCGAGCTGAAGGCGGAATTCAAGGAGATGGAGTCGGAGATGGAGGGGGCCGATCCCCGGGCGACGCCGGTCCGGATCATCGAAGTGACGGCTTCCATGAAGCACCATGCGGAAAAGGATCCCGCATGGAAAGCCGGCGGACTGACAATCCAATACTCCGGCCCGGCCCTTCTCGTGGTGAAAGAGAAGGACAAAACGGCTTACGAGAGAAAAATCCTCTTTGTGAAAGGCGAGCCGAAGCAGATCGAGACAGCGGACGGAAAAATGGAGGAGGCCCCCGTTCGGCTGTTTGCCGCCGGAACTGCGGGACCTCTGAGCGAAGAGGAGCTTTTTTACGAAATCAAGCCCGGCCAGGAGGCGTTTTTGAGGATAGAGGCCGGAAGCCGGGTCTTTGAAAGCGAAGCGTGGAAGGAAGAGGACAAGACCGAAGTCTCCATCCTTCCTCCCCGGGTCCTGGTGCTGGAGCTGGTCGACGATGCCTCGGAGGCGGAGCACGAATTCGAGGCCGCGGCATCCCCGAAGAAAAACCAAGTATTCGAGTGGAATTTCGGCGACGGAGGCCCGGTTGTGGAGGACCGGAAAGGTCCCGGCGAGAACTCCGTCCAGACCCACCGGTACACCGGCCTGAAGCCGGGGGATTCCTTCAGCCCGTCCGTCAGGGTCATCGACGGGAAGGGCAGGACCCTCGCGGAGGATTCCATCTCCGTAACGGCGCTCAAGGGAGAGAAGCGTCATTTCTTCGAGAACAGGACTTTCTGGATGACCGGTTCTCCTCTGGGGAACGACCCGACGGCGGATCTGCCCACCGTTCCTCTCGTCCTTTCGCCGTCGATTTCCGGCGTTGACGGAGAAATCGATCCGGCGAGCCCGGAGGGCAAGCGGCTGGCCCAGCTTACAGAGGGTGTGGCGAAAGCGGGGGACTATGTGAAGGACCAGATGGTGAAGGAAATGGCGAAAATGGGGATCAGCCTGAGCGACGCCCAGATGGCGGAAGCCTTGAAACAGGCTCTTGCCATGGCCGGGCTTGACGGTCAGGACGGGCCCGTCCAGAGGCGACCGGTCCTGGGAAGCGGCTGGCAGCATGAAGGCCGCCCGGTGACCCTGTCTCTCGCCGTCTCCATCGGCGCCATCCCCCCGCTCCGCCTGTACATACGGGGCGAAAAGGAGCAGCCCGAGCCTGTGGAGGCCCGGATGTCGGTCCGGCACTGGTTCTTCACCACGGGGACCCAGTCAAGCCCATCTGTCCAGGGAAGCGGCGGATCCGCTTCCGTTTCATGGACGCCGGAAAAGGGAAAGACCCCGGAATCCTTTGCCCTCGACCTGGTGGTGTTCTACTCCCTGGAGTTTTTCAAAAGAACCGGTGAACCCTGGAGCAGCGACGGAACTCCCCTCAGGTATGACAATATGTCCGTCTCGTTCCCCGTGGGGGTGTATTTCTGTCCGGTGAAGTGACGCCGGACGGCATCTGAATAGAGAAGGAGGAAGATATCATGAGCCGTTCACCATGGAAATTCCCGTTCCGTTTTCTCCGCACAAGAGGATGGAAGGCTGTTCCCTGCCGACTTTCCTTTCTCGTCCCGGTTCTGCTTCTCCTTTCCGTGTGCCCCGCTGTCGGGGCGCCGGAGAATGCTCCGTCAGCACCGTCCCTGACAGATGTCCCTCCGGGGATGGCCATGCGGTGGATGAACTACTTCTATATGACCGTGCCGTCAGACTGGAAGCCCATGATGGAGAGGGACGGCGTCGGCTTCTTTACGGGAGCTCACCCGGATGCCATGGATGACCCGTCCCTGGCCGACCTTCCCATGGTCGCCCTTGCGGTGACCCGTCAGAAAGCCCCTAAGGGAGGAGACTACAGGGCCTTTTTCGCGGACATGGAAAAAATGGCTGCCAGGGACAACACGAAAAACTTCACATCGAAAGAGCAGGAAACAAGTATAGGCAGCCGCCCGGCAATGTTCTACTCCTTTTCAGCCGATGTGGAAATGAAGGGGACGTTCAGGAAGATGGAGGGGAACATCGTCGTCGCCAAGGAACCCGATCCGGAAGGGATGCATACCCTCGTGATGCTTGCCGGCTCTTCCGCTTCCGTGGACAGGTACAGGGACGCCATCACGACGATCCTTGCCTCGGCGAAAGAAGGGCCTGCCCCCCTTGAGAAGGCAGCTTCCTTTCCCTTCGGGGCGACCCAGGAGGCCTTCCGGCACTCCGAGGGGCCGTTCGTGGCGGCAGACGGCACCGTTGCCGTTCTTGACCGGTTCGGCAAACGAATCCGGCTGTTTGACCCTGCAGGCGTCCTTCTGGATGAATGGGGAGCGGGGGGGAAGGGAGAGGACGGAACCTTCGCCTGGCCGACGGTCATCGCCTTTGCCCCCGACGGGTCGCTCTATGTTGCCGATGAAGGGTACTCCGTGGATGCGAACATACAGCATTTTTCCAGAAAAGGAGAATTCATGGGAAAAATTAAGGCGGATCCAAAAACCCTGGGAAAACAGGGAATCTACAAGCCGGACTTCCTTGCCGTGGCGGAAAGCGGAAAGATCGTCACCATGGGAAGTACGGATATCAGCAAGGGAAAACCAAGGGTGCTTGTTTTCTCGCCCGATGGAAAGCTGCTGTTCTCCTGGGAGCTTGACTCGGTGAGCCGGATGGCGCTCCTTCCCGGAGAAAAGCTTGTCCTCGCCAGGCCCCAGGCGGAGAATGACCGTGCCGAGAAGTTCGCGGCCTATGACTTCGAGGGAACGCTCCTGAAAGAATGGCCGTTCTGGGGGACTGACCTGCCGGCCACCCCCGGCGACGAAAAGGTGTACTTCCGGCCGGAGCACATCGCTGCCGACAGCGAGGGAAGAATATACGCCTACGACGATTCGGACGAGGGGATCTGGATCTATGGCCCGGACGGCAGGTTTCTCCAGATCGTTCCCGCCGGGAGGACCTTCGGCATTGTCGAGGGGATGGCCGCTCTGCCGAACGGAGATGTCATAGTAAAGGACCGGCCCAGCGGATACGGTCCGGGTGAACCGTCCATCAACAGGATGAGGAACGCCTTTCCGGCGGTCGTCCGTGCAGTCCCTGAGCAGCCCGTTCAGGAAAACCCGCCGGCCCAGCCGCCTTCGGATGTCCCTCCCCCGGGGGAGGAGATCCCTCCGGCAGTTTCGGAAACCGGTCTCGATGACAAAGGCCTTGAAAACGAACTTGCCCGCCTGAAGGAAGCCCTCCGGCTTCGGGAGGAGGCGGCGGCTCTCGAAAAAGAAGGGAACCGCGCCGGTGCCGCTGCAAAATACAGGGAGAGCCTCGCCTTCCACGATGACCCCAAGGTAAAAGCCTACGCCGAGGGACTCGAGCGGATGGCTGCAGCCTCGCTCCCCGGCGCCCCCAAGGAGACGCCGAAGGAGACACCGAAGGAGACACCGAAGGAGACACCGAAGGAGACACCGAAGGAGACACCGAAGGAGACACCGAAGGAGACACCGAAGGAGACACCG
>JAPXRK010000041.1:4450-9422 GCA_033813575.1 Synergistales bacterium | reverse complement strand
GCGGCGGGACAGCTTCCCATAGTGCCGGAAACTGGTGAGAAATGCCTCGGCACGGTGGAGGAACAGACGGAACGGGCCCTCCTGAACCTGGAAGCCGTCCTGAAGGCTGCGGGAAGCGGCAGGGACAGGGTGCTTCGGGTCACAGTCTACGTTTCGGACATTTCGCTCTGGGGCAGGGTGAATGCGATATACGCCCAATTCTTCGGCAATCATCGCCCCGCACGGACGGTGGTGCCGACGCGGGACCTGCACCACGGCTTCCTGGTGGAGATCGACGCCATCGCGGCGGCGAATCCCCGGAACGGCTGACCCGGGAAGAACGGAGGAGAAATGATGATGAAGGACCTGTACAGTGCCGTGGATACCCCTGCCCTCCTCGTGGACAGGGCCGTTTTGCTTCGCAACATCGAAAACATGCAGAAACGGGCGGACAGGGCCGGAGTCGCCCTGAGGCCCCACACGAAGACCCACAGGACACCGGCGATCGCGGCCATGCAGGTGAAGGCCGGCGCAAAGGGAATCACTGTGGCCAAGCTTGGCGAGGCCGAGGTCATGGCCGCGAACGGCATGGACGACATTTTCATCGCCAATGAGATCTTCGGCGACCTGAAGTTCGCCCGGCTCCGGAACCTGGCCGCAAAAGTGAGGCTCAGCGTGGGGGTGGACAATCGGGAGCAGGTGACGGCCATCTCGAGGTTTTTCGAGGGTGCCCCGGGACAGGCCGACGTCCTGATCGAGGTTGAAACGGGAGAGGTCCGGTCAGGAATGCTCCCCGGGCCCGGGCTGGTGGAGCTTGCGAAAGTCATCGCCGCCGCGCCGAACGTGCGGCTGAAGGGCATCTTTTCCCATGAGGGGCATACCTACGGCGCGGAGGACCGGGAACAGTGCGCCGCCTTTTTCCGGAAGGCCCAGGAGGACACCCTCGGAGCCGCGGAGATGATCCGCTCGGCGGGTATTCCCGTGGGCACGGTGAGCATCGGCGCCACACCATCCCTTCTGGTCGGCGGAGACATCCTCCCCGGCGTGACGGAGATCCGTCCCGGAACCTACGTCCTCATGGACGCAGCGCAGGGCGCGGCGGTCGGGAGTTACGATACCTGCGCCGCCACGGTGCTGGCCACGGTGATGAGCAAGCCCACGGCAGACCGGGTGGTCCTGGACGCGGGGGTGAAGGCCCTGACGGCCTTCACCAGGGACAAGGGGATCTGCAGCGCTCCCGGGTACGGCCTGATCAAGGGCCTCGGCGGCATCCGGCTGGGGAACCTGTACGACGAACACGGGCTTGTCTACGGCCGGGAGGCGAACGAGCGGCTCTCCCTGGGAGACCGGGTGGAGATCATCCCCAACCATATCTGCCCCACCTGCAACCTCTACGACCGGATCTACCTCGTGGAGAACGGCCGGGTCGTGGACGAGCTGCCCATTCTCTGCCGGGGGAAGTCGCAGTAGGGAAAGGCGGGATACAAAGAATCAATGACAACGGCGAGATCCTTCCCCTCCGGGGATGCTCCGCGATCGTCGCTGCGCTCCTCAGGATGACAGAACGGATTTTCATCCCGAGTGAAGAATTCTGTCATCCCAAGCGAATGCGAGGGATCCGGCAGTTGAACAAACCCGATACAACCCCGAGATCCCTCGTCGCCTAAACCACTCCTCGGGATGACAATCTATTGCGGTCGTTCGCGATAACCGTGATCCGGCGAAAAACGCGCCGTCAAGGATGACAGCAAAACATTTCCCTCTCTGGCACAGACGGCGGAAATGGAGTATCATATCCCAGAAATCTTCGGGGCGGGGTGGAATTCCCCACCGGCGGTGAAGGACCTCCAGGTCCGCAGCCCGCGAGCCGAAAGGCTGATCCGGTGAGATTCCGGAGCCGACTGTGAGGCGGACGGTACAGGGCATCCGCGAAGTCAGGATGGAAGAAGATGGCGAGATCCGCATTTTTGCCCCGGATGCCTGTGCGTCCGGGGCTTTTCTTTTTCGGGAGGCGAACTTTTCATGGAAGCGACGACCGTCAACTCCACCCGCCGCATGGTCTGGACAGCCCTTCTGTCCGCCGTGGCCGCGGTGCTCATGTACATCGACATGGCAGTGCCCCTGTTTCCCCGGTTTCTCAAGCTCGACCTGTCGGACCTTCCTGCCCTGGTGGCCGCCTTCGCCTGGGGACCTGCCGCGGGCGTCTTCACCGAGCTGATCAAGAACCTGATCCATTCTCTGACCACCTCTACAGCCGGGGTGGGCGAACTTGCCAACTTCCTCGTGGGCAGCGCCCTGGCGGTTCCCGCCGGCATGATCTACCGGCGGAACAGGACCCGGAAAGGGGCCCTCGCGGCACTGGCGGCGGGCACCCTGTCCATGACCGTCACGGCGGCCCTGGCGAACTATTTCTTCCTGCTCCCATTCTATTCCAACTTTCTCCCCCTGGAGAAGATCATCGCCATGTCCTCGGCGGCCATTCCCGCCATCCACGACATGGGGACGCTGGTCCTGTTCGCCGTGGTACCCTTCAACCTCCTGAAGGGAGTGGTGGTCTCCCTGGCGACGGTGCAGCTCTACAAGCGCATCAGCACCCTCATACGGTAAAAAACAGCCCCTCCGGGTAAAATCGCAAAAAAACGGAAAAGACTGTATAATCTTTTCATATCCCCTGACCGGAGGTGGCCCGGAAGATGAACCGTTCCGTCGCTGCGCTGCTGTGCGTGTTGTGGCTGGCGCTCCCTTCCCCGAATGCCTGGAGTGCCCCGAAAGTTCCGCCCGCGGCAGGGCAGCGGGAAATGTTGCAGGCCGTACCCGTGTCTCTTCCCGCGCTCTCCCGGATCGGGCAGAAGGTCTCCCTTTCCGGGTTTTACTACGGCGGATCCATCCCCATGGTCATCGACGACATCTCGCGGACCGACTACAACATTGAGCTTCCGGCGGGCTGTTTCGTCCCCCTGGAGGGTCCCCGGCCGGCGGGGCTGAAGTCCGGAGACAGGATCACCGTTACGGGCGTCCTGAAGCGGCCGGAAAAGACATCCCCCCTGAAGAATTCCCCAGCGGTGCTGAAGGTTTCCTCGCCTGAAGGACTCCGGATCGTCGCCCCCCGCATTCTGCCCCCCGCGAAAATGAAGCCGAGGAAACCGGAAATTCTCAGGAGGCTGGAGAAATACCGGCCCGGCGACCTCGTTCCGGGGCGGAGGTTCGCCGTTCTCATCGCCGGAGGGGGCGGGCCTGAGAACAACCATATCCGCTACTGGAACGACCTGCTCACCATGTACAACATCCTTCTCGGCAGGGGCTTCGCCGCCAGTGACATTTTCGTGTATTATGCCGACGGCGCTCCTCCGGGCGACGTGGAGGGGAAGATCGACGGCACCATGCCTGTCAGCGGCACGGCGAGCAGGACAAACATCCAGCGGTGCTTCCGGAATATCGGGGCCGTGTCGCGGGACAACGACTTCATCTTCATCCTCGCCAACGACCACGGGGGAGGCTTTCTCGAGGCCCGGACCGGCTCCCTCGACCCGGGGCTGTACGGAGGCCGGATCACCGCGGCCGGGGAGGCGAACGATTCCATTTCCGAGGCGCAGTTCACCCTCGACCTGAACGGCGACGGCGACAAAAACGACGTGCTCCGGGCTGACGAGAGCCTGAGCATGTGGACCGGCCGGTATTACGACGATGACTTCGCCGCCGACCTGAACCGGATCACCCGGTACGGCACCATGGTGATCCACCTGGAGCAGTGCTTCTCCGGCGGTTTTCTCGACGACCTCCGGGCCCCCGGGAGGATCATCTTCTCCGCCGCGAGCGAGCAGCGGGTTTCCAGAGCCCATTCGGCGAGCCCCGCAAACCCCCAGTCCGTACAGCCCTATAACGAGCTTTTCTATTGGTTCGTGACCGCCCTCCTTGGAGAAACTCCCGACGGAGACTACGCCGTGGACCGAAACGGCGCCCCCTGGACCCCGAACGCCGATTACGACGGCAACGGCAGGGTCAGCGTGTTCGAGGCCTTCATGTTCGCCCGGAGGATGAACCTGAAGGACGGTCTGCCCTGGTACGAGGACAACAACCAGCCGGGATGCATCACCGTAAATGTGGACACACGGAACGTGCCCGAGGGCAGGGACGGGTGGCTCGGCAGCAGAATCTTCTTCTGAAAAACTTCCTCCGCAAAAAAAAGATTCCCGATAAAAACCCCGGCCGACGGCCGGGGTTTTTTCTTGACAGGGGAAAAAAGAGGGTTAGAATAAAGTCTACATGTTAAATGTCGACATTTACAGAAGGAGGGCGTTCCATGACCCCGGCAAACCCGTTCCGCCCGAAGACCCTCGCCGAAGAAGTGGCCTCCTACGTCCGGAAGGAGCTTCTCCTCTCCGATACGTACCCGGCGGGCTCCTTCATCCGGGAGGAAGAACTCGCATCGAAGCTCGGCATCAGCCGCGCCCCGGTCCGGGAGGGACTCAAGATCCTGGAAGGGCTTGGACTCCTCCGCTCGATCCCTCAGAAAGGCTCCCTCGTGGTGACCTTTTCTTCTTCGGAAATCGAGGAACTTTACGACATCCGTTTCGCCCTCGAGGAGATTCTCTTCCGGGAGATCATCCGCAGGGGTACGTTCACCGGTGAGCGGCAGGGAGCCCTGAAAAAAATCCTCTCCCGGATGGGGCTCCTTGGCTCTTCCGGTGACTCCCGCGAAGAAATACTCCTCGAATTCAGCAGGCTGGACATGGAATTCCACCTCTCCCTTGCGGCCCTCGCCGGCAGGGAATGGACCCTGCGGCTCCTCAAGACGGTGTACCACCAGATCCAGCATGCCCTTCTCCGCGACCTCGCCACCGAGTCGGACATGGACGCCCTGGTGGCCGAACACGAGGAAATCCTCCTCGCCCTGCAGCGGGGAGACCTCGAGGAACTCAGGAAGGGACGGTTCTTCAGCTATTTCGAGCGCAGGCTCGATCCGAACAAGGGAAAAGTGCGCCCGGAGCTTTCG
>JAPXRK010000041.1:0-4440 GCA_033813575.1 Synergistales bacterium | reverse complement strand
AAGCACCGGTCCGGGAGTTGTTCGCCAATCCGAAGCATCCCTACACGCGCGGGCTCATCGGCGCGGTGCCAAAACTCGGATCGTCGCTGACGGGAACGGCCTCGAAGCTTTCGGAAATCCCGGGCCGAGAAGACGAAACCCGACAGAAGAAAGGGGAAGACGTACTATGAAAAGAAAAGGAGCCCTCGAGGGACTTCGCGTCCTGGACCTTACCCGGGTGCTTGCCGGGCCGTTCTGCACCATGATGTTCGCCGACATGGGAGCGGAGATCATCAAGATCGAGCAGGCAGGCACCGGTGACGACACCCGCCAGATGGGACCGTTCAAGAACGGCGAAAGCGCCTACTTCATGAACCTCAACAGGAACAAGAAGGGCGTCACCCTGAACCTGAAGAACCCTAAGGGGAAGGCCATCTTTCTCGACCTTGTGAAACAGGCTGACGTGGTGATCGAGAACTTCCGCCCCGGGACCATGGAAAAGCTCGGCCTGGGTTACGATGAACTGAAGAAGGTCAACCCGGCTATCGTCTACGCCGCCATTTCCGGCTTCGGCCACACGGGCCGTTACAGTCAGCGCCCCGGCTACGACATCATCTCCCAGGCCATGAGCGGCCTCATGAGCACCACCGGCTGGCCCGGCGGCGAACCCACCCGCACCGGCACCGCCATGGGCGACGTCCTCGGCGGACTCTCCTGCGCCATCGGCATCCTGGCTGCGGTGTTCAACAAGATCCAGACCGGCGAGGGGCAAAAAGTCGACGTGGCCCTGGTGGACTCGGCGGTGGCCAGCCTCGAAATCATCAACATGATCTACCTTGTGGAAGGCCGGATCCCCCAGCGTATCGGCAACAGGTACGAATCAACCTACCCCTACGACTCCTTCCGGGGCTCCGACGGCAGCCTGGTCATCGGCGCGGGAAACGACAAGCTCTGGGCGAGCCTCTGCAAGGTCATGGGAAAGCCGGAGCTGGCGGAAGATCCCAGGTACCTTCACGTTCCCGACCGGGTGGCCCGGCACGAAGAACTGAAACCCATCGTGGAGGAATGGTCCACCAGGCTCACCGTGGACGAAATCTACGAGAAAGTCAACAACGCGGGCATTCCCTGCGCGCCCATCTACAACATCGAGCAGGTGGTCAATGACCCCCACATCGCCGGAGACCGGGAGATGTTCGTGGAGATGGACCACCCCACGGCGGGCAAGCTCAGGGTGACGGGAAGCCACATCAAGCTCTCCGGCACTCCGTCGGGCGTGCGCACCCCCTCCCCAACCCTCGGCCAGCACAACGGGGAAGTGCTCGGTGAACTGCTCGGCCTGACCGGCGAGGACCTGAAGGCCCTCCGGGAAGAAGGGGCGATCTGACATGGCCTTTCCGTCCCTCCCCAAAAAAATCGAGATCATGGAAGTCTGCCCCCGGGACGGCTTCCAGAGCGTGAAGCAGTTCATCCCGACGGAGCACAAGGTGGCCATCATCGACGGGCTCGCAGGGACCGGAATATCGGCCATGGAAGTGACCTCCTTCGTCAGCCCGAAGGCCATCCCCCAGATGGCCGACGCCGCCGATGTGATGGCGGAATTCGTAAAAAAATGGAAAGGAAAGGTCACATCCATCGCCCTCATCCCGAACCTCCGGGGGGCCGAGGGCGCCCTGGCCTCGGGCGTGGACTGGATGAACTTCGTCATCTCCGCCAGCCAGGACCACAACCTGGCGAACACGAAGAGGACGGTAGACGAATCGATAGCGGAAATGGAGAAGGTCGCCGCTCTGAAGGGATCCACGAAACTCCGGGTCTCCGTGGCTACCGCCTTTGCCTGCCCCTTCGCCGGACCGGTGGCGCCGGAGAAAGTCGTCCGGGTCATCGACAGGGCCCTTGAAGCCGGGGCGGACGGAATCACCATGGCCGACACCATCGGCACCGCCGATCCGAAGTACGTGACGTCCACCCTGTCGGTCATCCGGGAGAAATACGGCGACTACCCCTTCACCCTCCATCTTCACGACACCTACGGAATGGCCCTGGCGAACATGGTCGCCGCCATGGGGCTCGGCTTCGCGTCCTTCGACGCTGCCGCCGGCGGACTGGGCGGGTGCCCCTTCGCACCGGGTGCGGCGGGAAACGCCGCCACCGAGGACATGGCAAACATGGCGGAGCGCATGGGAATCACCACGGGCATCGACATCCTGAAGGTCCTTTCGGTGGTGCGGACCATGGAGTCTGTCTACGGGCTGAAGATCAACAGCCACCTGGCGGCGACGAAGATGGGCCGGGAGAGCGGCGAGGGATGCGGCGCATAACTGCCCTGTGATGCTCCCTGAGATCCCTGAACTCCCCGATCCGGGACCGGCATCATGCAGGTTCGTTCTTTCCTTCCTTACTCCTGCGGCAGTCATTGACCGTGTCCCTTTCCATGAAGGGACACGGTTTTTTGTTGTTCCTCCTCCCGCTGAGCTTTTTTGCTATGCAAACAAGAATCCTTCGTGATACTCTACTCTCACCACATTATGCCCTCAAAAAAAGGAGGCCTGTTCTTCGTGAAGACCTACGAACCGTTCAGAATCAAGGATCTCGAGCTGAAAAACCGGATCGTCATGCCGCCCATGTGCATGTACAGCGCTCCCGGCTCCGTCCCCACGGACTTCCATTTCCTCCACTACGGCGCCCGGGCTCTCGGAGGCGCAGGGCTCATCATCGTGGAGGCCACGGGGGTCGTCCCGGAGGGACGCATCTCGGACAACTGCCTCGGCCTCTGGAGCGACAGCCAGACCGCCCCTCTCGCCAGGCTCACGGACTATGTGCACAGCCTGGGCGCGAAAATCGGCATCCAGCTCAACCACGCGGGCCGGAAGTGCGGCGCCGCGGCGGAGAAAATTTTCGGCCCCACCGCACTGAACTACAGCGACGACGGGGAATACCCCGACCCTGTCGAAATGACCGCCGACCACATCGCTTCCGTCACCGGGTCCTTCGCCTCGGCGGCCGGTCGGGCACTGAAGGCGGGTTTCGACGTGGTGGAGATCCACGGCGCCCACGGCTATCTCATCAACCAGTTTCTCTCTCCCCTGAGCAACAAACGGCACGACGGCTACGGCGTGAACTTCGAGGGGAGATCCCGCTTTCTGCAGGAAGTCGTCCGTGCCGTCCGGACCGAATGGCCCGAAGAAAAACCCCTGTTCCTCCGGGTTTCCGCAGAGGACTACGCCGAAGGAGGCATGACCCCCACGGAGATGGCCCGCATCATCGACCGGGTGACCCGGGACGTGGATGTGGTCCACGTGAGCTCCGGCGGGGTGACGCCCGTTCCTCCCCCCGTGTTCCCGGGGTACCAGATCCCCTTCGCCGAGATGATCAGGGTGGCCTGCGGGGTGCCCACCATCGCCGTGGGACTGATCACCACCCTGGAGATGGTAGAGGAAGCCCTCTGCAATAACCGGGCCGACCTGGTGGCCCTCGGCCGGGAACTGCTCAGGAACCCCTTCTTCCCCCTTCTGGAGGCCCGGAAGCGGGGAATCGAGCTCCCCTGGCCGGAACAGTACAAACGGGCCTTCAGGTGAGGTACGCCGCCGGGCATCCATGAAAAAAAACATTGCCGCTGCGCTGTTTATCGCGGTTTTCTTCCTGTTTCCTGCCGCGGCCCATGCCGGGGAAGGGCATTCCGCTCCCTCCGGCATGGTGGTGTTCGCCCTCCGGGAGCAGCTTACAGGCGAAAAAGAAACACTGTCCGCCCGCTCCCTTCTCGCCGGGGCAGGCATTTTTTCCTCCGATCTGAAGAAACTCGAGCGGACAGGCGTGTACCTTGCCGACGGGGGAAACGATCCTGAAGCCGCCGCCCGCAAGCTCGCTGAACTGAAGGGAGTGGCCTGGGCGGAGCCCAGTCTTCCCCTCACATGGTTCGATGCCCCGGCGGACGAACACTACTGGGTCCAGTGGAGCCTCTCCAACACTGGCTTCCCTTACGCTGTCGAGGAACTGGGCTGGCTCAACGGCGCCCCCTTCCCCCTTACCGCCGGTGCGGACGTATCCGCACCGGCGGCCTGGACCGTCACCAGGGGAGAACCCTCGGTGGTGGTGGCCGTGATGGACACGGGAATTGGGCCCTACATCCACGACCTCGACGCCAACCTCTGGGTCAACGGTGGCGAGATCCCCGGCAACGACATCGATGACGACGGCAACGGCTACATCGACGACGTGAACGGATGGAACGCCCTGAACGGAAACGGCGACATCAGCGACCAGGCCGAGCACGGCAGCCACTGTGCAGGCATCATCGCCGCCCGGCAGGACGAGTACGGCATCACCGGCATCGCCCCGGACGTGCGGGTCATGGCGCTGGTGGGCTTCGAGACCGCCCACGTGCTGGCCAACACCGAGTACCTCCTCGCCCAGAAGGCCCGGGGCGTGAACGTGAGGGCCGTGAACATGTCCTTCGGCACGGGC
>JAPXRK010000040.1:2207-9750 GCA_033813575.1 Synergistales bacterium | reverse complement strand
TGAATTCCGCCGAGACTGTCACGCCGAGGGGGTAGACTTCAGCAAAGGGATTGAGGAAGATGACATCGAGAAGTTCAGCGGTTTCCTTTAGTGCGTCGGCTGCAAGGTCGCTGTCGGAGAAGAACATGTTCTTCCGGGTCCACCCCTGCCCCAGGCCCCTTCCGTGCACCGTCAGGGTGAAAACTGCGGTCCCCTGTCCTTTTCTTCCCCAGAGATCGTCGATAAGGCCTGTGAAAATACCTGCGGAAATCTTGGCTCCCATGAAAGGATCGGGCACGAAATGGAACCGTTTGTTCCCTCCGGATTTTCTGTCGGTGTCCGAAAAATTGAGTGTCCCTGAAACGGAGGGGGTGAAATAGCCGATTCTCCCTCCAATTGCCTGGGGCCTGTCATGGGTCACCGTTCCGACGATCCTGAGGGGACTGGCCACCTTAAAGGGTGCCTCGATGCTGGGCACAACATTATGGATATACGCCCGGGCAACGGGGTAATTTACGGCTCCCCGCCCGAGGAAGGGGTGAGCGAACCCTATGAACCGGCCGTCCGGTGCGACCGCAGTGAGAGTTCCCGTGGACCCTATGGTTACATCCCCCCAGGCGAGGAGGACGGTTATCGCTTCTCCGGGAACAAGCCTGGCATTCATCTCGACCGGTATGTCGCCGGGAAAGCTCCCGCTCGGTATAAAGCGCTCCTTCCCAAGGAGGGTCGTAATTTCCGTCGCCGTTCTTTGGCTGATTCCATCGATGAAAAGAGGCGAAACCTCTCCTTTCAGAACGGGACCATCCGTATTTACGCTGCCGTTTTTCTCCGGAGCCCCATTCCGGGGCGGAGTCTTTTCTTTTCCCTTGCCGTCTTCATCATCAGGTTCGGATCCCGAGGGAGGAAGACCTGGCAGGGAAATTTTTTTTTCCGGCCAGTCCCACACCGATGCCATGTCTTCAAAGGGAGTCACAAGGCCGAGGTTGTGATCGCTGAAGTTCCAGCCGTAGCCCACGGCGCCTATGAGTTTGCCGTTTACGTAAACAGGGCTGCCGCTCATTCCGGCCGCTATTCCTCCGGTTTTGGATATCACGGAACCGGAAGCCCGTACCATAATGAGGTTTTTTGGAGATCCTTTTCTGGGAATGATGCTGACGATTTCTACAGGAAATCGGAGTATCTCCCGTCCGGAGATGACTGTCAGTGCGTATCCCTTCATTCCCGGCCTGAGCGAAGATGTCCTCAAAAAGGGTTCGGACGGCTTGAAAGGAGCAGCCTCTGCAGAGAGAGCCAGCAGAACGACCGACACGAGGAGAAACAAAAAACATCGAACAGGCTTCATGGGCTTAATCCTCCCGAATAAGAATCGTCAGTTCTGTTTCTTCCAGCGCAGAAAATTCATGATAAACTCGTCAATATCGCCGTCGAGAACAGCCTGAACGTTTCCTGTTTCGTGTCCTGTCCGGTGATCTTTCACCAGGGTGTAGGGATGAAGAACATAGCTTCGTATTTGACTTCCCCAGCTGATTTCCTTCTTTTCTCCCTGAATTGTCAGGAGTTCCTGCTGCCTTTCCTGCCAGGCCCTCTCGAATAGTTTGCTTCGCAGTACCTGCATGGCGGTCTGCCTGTTCATGTGCTGGGACCTTTCGTTCTGGCAGGCGACGATTATTCCGGTCGGAAGATGGGTTATCCTCACGGCGGAATCCGTCCTGTTGACATACTGTCCTCCCGCCCCGCTCGCTCTGTAGGTGTCCATTTTCAGATCCTCGGGGCGAATCTCGATCTCCACGTCATCAGGCAGCTCCGGTGCCACATCCACAGAAGCGAAGCTCGTATGGCGGCGCCTGGCCGCATCGAATGGAGAGATTCTGACAAGGCGGTGAACCCCTTTTTCCGACTTCAGGTAACCGTAGGCAAATTCTCCCTCCACAAGTACGGTGGCGCTCTTGATTCCAGCTTCCTCGTCCTGGAGGATTTCAAGAATTTTGGTCTTGAAGTCTTCCCTTTCCGCCCAGCGGAGGAAAAGCCTGAGAAGCATCTCCGCCCAGTCCTGGGAGTCCAGTCCGCCTGAACCGGCGTGGACGCTGAGGATTGCGTTGTTGCCGTCATATTCTTCGGAAAGCAGCAGAAGAAGCTGCTCTTTTTCGATGATTTTCCTGAACTGTGCCGATGTAGCTGTAAACTCGTTCTGGAGTTCTTCGTCGTCCGTTTCAGAAAGCATATCCGAGAGAACGGTCAGATCCTGAAAAATACCATCCACCCTGTCCCAGGTATCCAGCTTCTGTTGGAGCTTTGCAATTTCCCTGGTGACAACATGGCAGTCATCCCGATTCCAGAAATCCTGAGCCGATGCGGAAGCCTCCAGTTTCTCTTTTCTTTCTCTTATTGAATCCAGGTCAAAGACTGTCCTGCAGGTCTTTTCTCAAAGCCCGCAGTTCCTCCAGAACAGTGGCGTTCGAAGTTATCGCCATGTCGATTCCCCCTCGTTGTTATTGTGCTGCGCGATTTTTCATTATATCATTCGGTAAGGTAGATAAGGAGGCAATTCCATGAAATCCCGACGTGCAACTATTCAACTCTGCCGCCTTCTCCGCGAGGCCAAGGGAAGCATTGTTTCAGGAGGTCTTGTTTCACGGGTTCTTTCTCTCTCCCGGCAGGCTGTCTGGAAGGCTGTCCGTGATCTTGAGGAAGAAGGTTTCGCGGTGGACTCTGTGCCCCAGAAAGGATACATACTCCGGAAACTGCCCTCGAACGATCTTTCTCCCTCACTGATCGGAAGCCTGATTTCACCGGAATGTCCCTGGGGTGAGGAAATCCATGTCTTCCAAAGTATCCCGTCAACCCAGGAGGCAGCGAAAAGGATCGGACGGCAGGGCCGAACTGACGGCCTTGTTGTCATAGCCGAGGAACAGACAAAGGGGAGGGGGAGGAGAGACAGAGTATGGTTTTCCCCCCGGGGGACGGGACTCTACTTTTCCGTCTTTTTCATGCCCCGCATGCTTCCCGGACGGCTGCAGCTGGTCAACCTCGCCGCCGGGCTTGCGGTAATGGATGCCATCGGGGCCGTTTGCGGCAAAAAGGTGTCCCTCAAATGGCCGAACGATCTGCTGTACGAGGGTGGGAAAATCTGCGGTATCCTCTCCGAGGCCTCGAGCGATCCGGAGAGGATACGGGATTGCACCACAGGAATAGGCCTCAACATTTCCCTGAACGGGGAGGATCTCGCAGTCCGCGGTCTCGAAAATGCCGCCTCCCTGGGTTCGGAAACCGAGCCCTTCCACAGGGGTATTCTCTGCGCGGCAGTCATCGAACAATTCCATCGCCTTGTCGCGGGGCTCTGCAGTGACGGGGGAGATTCCCTCCTCTCCCGGTACAGGATTGAATGTTCTACCTTAGGAAAAGACGTTTCAGTCCTGACCGAAGAGGGCTCTTTTTCTGGAAGAGCCGTTGGAATTGGAGAAAATGGAGAGCTTCTTGTCGAAGGAAAGGACGCAGTCAGATCGTTTTGTGCCGCAGATGTGGTCCATGCGACCCCTGACGTGTAAAATCCCTAAAATGCAGATCGGGAGTTCTTGAACAACGAAAAAACACGAGAGTAAAGCCAGTGGTTTCACGGCAATGCGTGAATTCAAAAGAGGATTCACGCTTTTTTGTCGGCTTTCTTCCCGTTTGTACCGGGGAGGAACAGGTGACGGTATGCATCACGGCACCCTGTCTCGGTGGAGAATTGCCCTTGATGATGCATGGCCAGGGAAAGCGTTGAAATTGTAGACAAAACATAGTATAATGGCCGATATAAAAGATCACGAATAAAAATCGACATGGAACGATCGGAGTGTATTTTCGTTGTTTTCGACAGATGATTCCTACCGTAAAATTTTGACCGTCCTCAGCCTTTCCATGTTCTGTGCCATGCTGGGTATCGGCATCATTGCCCCCGTGCTGCCTCTCTATGCGAAGCGGCTTGGGGCGAGCGGTCTTGCCGTTGGAATGATCATCGGTGCCTTTTCCTTTTCAAGGACCGGCGGAATGATCGTCTCCGGGGAACTGGCGGAAAGAATGAACAGGAAAGTGCTCCTTCTCGCGGGGCTTGCTTTTTATGCCCTTGCTTCCGTTGCCTATACCTTTGCGTCTACGACGGAAAGCCTTATCGCCATCAGGATAGGTCATGGGATAGGTTCGGCCATGGTTGTGCCCATTACCATGGCTATCGGAGCGGAAGTGGCGCCGAAAGGGAAAGAGGGTGTTTTTTTCGGCTCACTTCAGGGGGCCCTTTTTCTCGGGATCGGCTCAGGACCCCTCTTAAGCGGGATTCTCGCTGAAACGATCGGTTTCAACGCCCCTTTTTATGCCATGACCTCGCTGACCCTCCTTTCCATCATCCTCGTCTTTCGTTTCCTGCCCGGCAACCTCCCGTCCGGCCGGGGGCACGAAGCTCTCAGCGGGCTTGGTTCGGTTTTTCGGGAAATCCTTACAGATCATGAAATGCTCGTCGTTTTTTTCTTCCAGTTCTGCTCTGCCATGTGCCGGGGGGTGCTCGTGATGATGATTCCCCTCCTCGCCTCGGACATTCACCTGTCCCTTTCGGAAATCGGATTCGTAGTCTCCTTGAACTCCCTTTCGACCGGAGTGCTTCAGCGAATTTCCGGCAAACTCGCCGACAACCTGCACAAACACAGGCTTATCCTCGCGGGAGGACTCATTTCGGCAGTTACCCTGCTGGGCCTTCCAAACCTGAGAACTCCATGGAGCCTCTCCATCGCGAGCGTCGCCTTCGGCATAGGCCACGCCTTCGCCTCTCCTTCCCTGGCGGCCCTGGCTGCCTCAAGGGGGAAGACATACGGTTCCGGACGAATCATGGGCTTTTTCAACATTTCCTTCAGCCTGGGAATGACCACGGGGCCGGTGGTCATGGGGATGCTTCTTGATCATACGGGGAAAGGGCTCCCCTTTTATCTTCTGAGCGCCGCGCTTCTTCTCGCCGCCTGCCCGTTTCTTTCCCTGAAAGAGGCACGGTGAACGAAGAGAAAAAACGGATAGCTTCTTTTTTTCAGGAGTTCTCTTTTCCTTCCTGCCGGTGCTGCCTGAGTGGGGCGAGGCGATTCCACAAAAGAAGAAACTGGTCATGGAAAAAAAGAAGCAGGTCCTGTTCCTGGCCGGGGCGTCCCTGGAACAGGACGTCTTTGTTCCCTTTCAGCGCTTCCCTGACCGGTTTAGGAGTGCTGGGGTCGACTATCACGGGAATTCTCCGCTTCACTGCGTCACTGACGGCAGCCTGCAGGCTCTGCAGGTCCTCTCCCCTACTCCAGGTTTTTACCTTTTCGTCCCCGGGCAGCAAAGTACATCCCGCCGCAGAAAGCATGCTGGAAAACCCTCCGGAAAGGTCAAAAACAGGGTAATCTTTCAGGAGTTGCCTTCCCACGAGGACTGTGCTGTCGAGCCTGGTCTGGAATTCCGACAATCTTCTCTGGTAATAGGAATAGTTCCCGGGATCGAACTGGGACAGTGCGGTCAGCACTCTTTGAGCAATGAAGGGGAGTACCGACGGATCGGAAAAGTGATAGTCAGCTCTTGTCCTGTCGAAAGGCACTGTTCCATAGAGCATGAAAAGACCGGTGAACCGCTTTTCGTCAAGACCGAGCGAAGTGGCCTCGAATGCGTCCAGGGCTACGATTCTGGAGTTGGCAGGGATGTTCCGGCTGCGGATCTTCCTGATGGGGATTCCTTCTTCGTTCCATTCCTGGACCGCTTTTACGGACACGTTCACCCCGCCGATAAAGCGGGCGATCGTGGAAAGCCATGGCGAGGACACGTACAGTTCCCATGAGTGTGCCGGCGATGCCGGAACGAGAAGGAGGAAAAGAGAGAAAAGGACGGCAGAAAAAAGCGAATCTTTCCCGGCGTTTTTTTTCATTCCGGCTCCGAGCCCTCCCGGTTCAGCAAAAAAAAGGCGTTTCGGGCGGCGGCAAACTCCGCGTCTTTCCTGTTTTTGCCGTCACCCCTTGCCGCTTCTTCATTCCCGACCATGACCCGGACCGAAAAACGGGGTGAGTGAGGCTGGCCTGAGATTGAAAGGATTTCGTAAACAGGGCTTGGCAGGCCTTTTTCATGAGCGATCATCTGGAGTGCCGACTTCGGGTCGTTCTCGGTGCCGCTGATGGGGTGGCGTGAAAGATGGAAAGCCAGGTATCGGTCGATTGAGGCCATGGCCGGTAAGTATCCCCCATCAAGAAAAACGGCCCCCAAAAGTGCCTCCACCGCGTCGGAACACAGGGAGCTGTGCCGCACCTGTTCTGTTTCTAGGCCTTTTCCCGTCCTGAGCAGTTCGCTCAGTCCAAGCTCCCCTCCCCACTCAGCAAGGGATTTTCCGCAGACAATGGCGGCCCTGGAACGGGTCAGCCTGCCTTCGTCGAAGGAGGGAAACGAATCGTACAGAAAACGGGAGACGCCGAGTTCAAGCACGGCATCTCCCAAAAACTCCATTCTTTCGTTATGCTCCATTTTCCCCTTTTCGTAAGCATAGGAAGAATGCACAAGAGCATTCTCCAATTTTCCGGCATCGCTGAAATGATACCCAAGACGATCCTGGAGTTTTTCCAGTTCTCCGGAAAACCAGGCAGCATAGTTCATGGAGAAAGGATGCGCCTACTCCTCAAATTTCTGGAAGGCAGCCACGCCGTTGTGTCCGCCGAATCCGAAACTGTTGACAAGGAATCTTGAAACATTCTTTTCCACCGCCCTGGCGCGGACGACATTGATGGCGCACTCGGGGTCGAGAGTGTCAAGATTGATCGTCGGGTGGATTATGCCCTCCTCGATGGACTGCATGGCGGCCACTGTTTCCAGCGCACCTGCGGCGCCCAGGCAATGCCCGATCATGGACTTGGTCGAGTTGACCAGCACTTTGTCCGTATGTTCCCCGAAAACCGAACGGATAGCCAGGGCCTCCATCTTGTCGTTGAGGGGGGTGGAAGTCCCGTGGGCATTGATGTAATCCACGTCTTCCGGCAGCCATTTTGCGTGGGCCATCGCTTTCCGCATCGCCCTGGCCGCGCCGTCGCCCGCAGGGTCGGGAGCTGTGATGTGGCTCGCGTCACAGGTGGAGCCGTAACCGACAAGCTCGGCGTAAATATGGGCGCCCCTTTTCAGCGCATGTTCCAGTTCTTCGAGGACGAGCACTCCTGCCCCTTCGCCCATGACAAATCCGTCACGGTCTGCATCGAAGGGACGGGACGCTTTTTCGGGGGCGTCCATCCGCGTGGAGATCGCTTTCATGGCGGCGAAGCCGGCGATGCTTATGCTCCTGAGGGCGGCTTCAGTGCCACCGGCAAGAATGACATCGGCGTCGTCCCGAATGATGGTGTGGTATGCCTCGCCCATGCTGTGGACCGACGTGGCACAGGCTGTGACGACGCACATGTTCGGTCCCTTGGCCTGATGCTTGATGGCCACGTAAGCCGTGGACATGTTGCTGATCATCATGGGAATAAAAAAGGGACTGACCCTTTTCGCCCCTTTTGCCATCATGGTCTTGAAGTTGTTGAATGTCGTTTCTATGCCACCT
>JAPXRK010000040.1:1846-2197 GCA_033813575.1 Synergistales bacterium | reverse complement strand
TTCCGATATAGACTCCGAATTTATGGGGATCCAGGCTTGCCGTATCAAGCTTCGCATCAGCGACGGCCAAATCCGCGGCTGCCACTGCAAATTGAATGACCCGGTCGGAGCGCTTGGCTTCCTTGTTTTCCATCCACTGGGACGGGTCAAAATCCTTGACTTCCGCTCCGAAGGGGACAGGGCAATCCGTGACATCAAAAGTGGTGTACGGCCCGATGCCGTTTTTGCCTTCTTTCAATGCCTGCCAGTAATTTTCTCTTCCTGTTGCTATAGGGCTCACCACTCCCAGCCCGGTAACGACAACCCTTCTCAAAACGCTTCACTCCTCCGCAGCAGGATTGGAACTTGATA
>JAPXRK010000040.1:0-1836 GCA_033813575.1 Synergistales bacterium | reverse complement strand
CGCCAAAACCGTCTTCCTCTCCGGTTTACTCGTCAACGCCGAGTTTGCCGAGGGTGTAGTTCATTGCTTCTCCCACCGTGGTCAGCTTTTCAGCGTCTTCGTCGGGAATTTCAATGTCAAATTCTTCTTCGATGCCCATAATGAGCTCGACGATGTCCAGCGAATCTGCACCGAGATCTTCCACAAAGGAGGCTTCCGGCACTATCTGGTCCTCTTCGACATCAAGCCTGTCGATGATGATTTCTTTCAAACGGGCGAGCATTTCCTCTTTTTTCATCCTCGTTCACCCCCTTCCATTGTATTTCAGCACATGGTCATACCGCCGTCAACGGCGATAACCTGTCCGTTAATATACGACGCATCCCCGGATGCCAGGAAGGCGGCCGCAGCGGCCACATCTTCCGGCGTTCCCGGCCGGCCGGCGGGAACCTGCTGCAAAAGCGCGTTCCGTGCGGCTTCAGGAAGGGAATCCGTCATTTCTGTTGAAATATACCCAGGCGCCAGGGCGTTCGCCGTGATGCCCTTGCCGGCGTATTCCCGCGCCACAGCCTTGGTAAAACCGATGATGCCCGCCTTGGATGCGCAGTAATTCGCCTGCCCGGGATTGCCTATCAGGGCGACCACCGACGAAATATTGATGATCCTTCCCCATTTCGCCCGAACCATTCCGCGTATCGCTTCCTTCGTGCAATGATACACCGAGGAGAGATTTGCTGTCAGCACGGAATCCCAATCTTCGCTTCCCATTCTCATGAGAAGGCCGTCTTTCGTTATTCCCGCGTTGTTGACGAGTACGGCAACGGGTCCAAGTCCGCGTTCCACATCGGCAAACAGGGCCTTAACGTCGCTTCCGGAAGAAACGTCTGCCTTAAAGGGAAGGGCAGTTCCGCCTCCGTCCTTGATGAGGCGGCAGGCTTCGTCTGCCGCCTTTTCGCTCCGGTTGTAATTCACTGCGACCAGGAAACCCATTGCAGCAAGTCGAAGGGCAACTGCTCTGCCGATTCCCTTGCCTGCACCGGTCACAAGTGCGATCCTGGCATCAGCCATTCTACACCATCTCCTTCAGTTTGTTTGAAAGAGCCTCAAATTCGGGAACTGAACTGCAGGCCTGGGCTGCAACGCCCTTTCTGCATTTCTTTACCAGCCCGGTGAGCACTGCTCCGGGGCCGATCTCAAAGAAAGAATCCACGCCGTCGTCAGCCATCCTGATGACCGAGTTCTGCCAGAGGACAGGCATAAAGGTCTGGTCAAAAAGGGCCTTTTGGATTTCGCCGGCCGAATGCACGGGGATCGCCAGGGCATTGCAGACAATCGGCACAGACGGTTCGCTCCAGTTCATGGAGCTGAAGGCCTCCTGCAGCTTATCCGCAACGGGGCGCATCTGCCTGCTGTGGAAAGGGGCGCTGACGTTCAGGAGAACCGTTTTTTTCGCCCCCGCCTCTTTTGCCTTTTCCATGGCTGCCTGGACGAATGCGGTGCTGCCGGAAATAACCACCTGCCCCGGGGAGTTGAAGTTGGCCGGCTGGCACTCGCCTTCCGGAGCTGCTTCATTACAGACTGCCGCGACGGACTCCGGTGCAAGTCCCAGGATTGCGGCCATGGCGCCTTCTCCCTCCGGCACAGCCTCCTGCATGAGCCTGCCCCGAAGATGAACCAGCCGCACACCGTCTTCGAGGGAAAGGACACCCGAGGCCACAAGGGCGGTATACTCGCCGAGGCTGTGTCCCGCAAGGAAAAGAGGAGTCGGCGAGATGCCGGCTTCCCGTCTGAGGCATTCCAGGACGGCTATGCTGACCGTGAGGATTGCCGGCTGGGTAAAAGCCGTTCTCCTGAGTC
>JAPXRK010000039.1:0-9762 GCA_033813575.1 Synergistales bacterium | reverse complement strand
ATTCCCGGTTCGTCTTTTCAAAACCACCTGAAGAACTTTTCAAAAGCGGGCTGACCGAATGTAGTTGTCCTTTTCACCTCCCTTGAGCACGAAGGAAAACGGTTCCTTCCCAGGATTGAAAAAAACTCCCGCTTGACATCCCGATTTTACAGGAACAGCAGGCTCATCTGCGGTATAAAGGTGATCAGAATGAGGGCGAAAATGAATGCGATGATGAAGGGGATCGCTTTTATGCCGACTTTCATCACCTGGTCGTTAATAAGGGGTGCCGCAACGAAAAGGTCCACCCCGAAGGGAGGCGTTACCATTCCGATGGCCAGGTTGACCACCATGATGACCCCAAGGTGGACGGGGCTTATGCCCAGGGCAGTTGCGGCGGCGAGCATCATGGGTGCAAGGATGGCGATGGCCGGCCCCACGTCCATGAACATGCCGAGAACCAGGAGAATGGCGTTGAGCGCGATGAGGAAGATGTACCGGTTCCCGGCGAAATGACTCAGGATAAAGTTGCTCAGAACAGTTGGGGCCTGCAGCAGAGCAAGGACACGGCCGAATACTATTGCCAGGGAGAGCAGTACGACGATGGGGGCGTAAGACCTGACGGTGTCCCTTAGAACGGCTCCCAGTCCGGTGAATGACAGGCTCCTGTACACGAAAAGACATACAAGGAGAGCGTAGAAGACCGAAACCGCGGCGGCTTCCGTGGGAGTTACAACTCCGCTGTAGATGCCCCCTAGAATGATGACAGGAGTGAGCAAGGCCCAGAAACTCTCTTTGAAAAGGGACAGAAATCCTCCCGCCCGGAGAGTTTTTACTTTTTCGGAGATGAGTTTCCTGTCTTCACCATGCACTTTGGCGTAGAAGAAGGCATAGCCCATGAGGCTCATCCCGATGACGAGTCCGGGTATGATCCCTGCGATGAAGAGGCTGCCTATGGATACTCCGGTGACAACACCGTAGGTGACGAAGGGAATGCTGGGAGGGATGATGACGCCGAGGCTTCCTGCCGTGGCCACCAGCGCTGCGCTGTAGACCTTGTCATACCCCAGGGAGACAAGAAAAGGTATTGCCATGCCTCCCACCGCGGCGGTAGTGGCAACCCCGGATCCGGAAATTGCCCCGTAAAACAGGCAGGTAACGATGGCCGTTATGGGGATCCCGGCGGGAAAATCGCCGATAAAAAAGGCAAAGAAATTGAAAAGTTTGTCCGAAATTTTACCCTTGGTCATGATGTTGCCGGAGAGGATGAAAAGAGGAATGGCCAGCATGGGTGTGCTGTCAAGAGCGCTCACGATATTGCGGACGACATACGCAAGAGAAGCGGGGAAACCCGGGATTGTCAGGCCCGGAAAGATCGTGGCAAAACCCAGGGCGACGGCAATGGGTACACCAAGGGCAAGACCCGCGAGAAGGATAAGGAACAATGTCAAAACCATGGTTACACTCCCTTCTTCCTGATTAAAACGCTCAGGTCCTTCCCCGTTTTCTGGATGGACCGGACCGTTGCCAGGAAAAAGCCCACGACAGCCGCGGAATAAATCCAGCCAAGGGGAATTTTCAGGGCGGGACTTGTCTGACCGGTCATGATGACCCTTTGAACCGCAGGAATCGAACTAATGAGGAGATATCCGAAGAAAAGGGTGACAGAAATGTTGATCAGCGTGATCAGAAGATGTTTCAATCCGGCGGGAAGGGCTTCAACAAGAGTGTCCACTTTGAGAATGCTGTTCTCCTTGATGGAGTAGCCGATACTCACAAGGGCGGACCATACGAAAGCGTACCGGGAAGCCTCTTCTGCCCATGACAGCGATGCGTTGAATACATATCGCATGATGACCTGGAGCATCATGACGACGGAAATGACAACGAGTAAACCGCTCAGGACATACTCTTCAAAATGTTCATCCAGCCATCTCAGTATCTTCAATTCCTTCACCTCCGGCCTGTTTTCCGGGGCTAACCGCCTCACGGGCGATCCATCCCTCGTTCAGGGGCTGGATATTACTTTTTCGTCAGGTGCTCCAGCATTGTTTTCGTCATGACCTCCACGTCGGGTTCCTGCCCTCCCGTCCATTTACGGAAGGCTTCCGCTCCCTGCCAGATCGTCATCCAGTACCCGTACAGAGTTCGTGATCCCCTTTCTTCCGCCTGCCGCAGAAGCAGTGTGTCGTGGGGGACATACACGAGGTCGCAGACCATGTGTTCCTTTCCGAGCAGGGAAGTGTCAAAGGGGGTGGAATCCGTATTCGGAGCCATGCCCAGAGGGGTGGAGTTTATTATCAGTTCGTTTTCTTTCAGCAGTCCGGGGATGTCGGCGGGATCGCTGGACTGAACTCTGCAGATCCCGGCACGGTAGGCATTGAGATCGCTTGCGAGTTTCCTGAGCTTTTCGTCTCCCGACGCTCTTTTCCAGAGAGCTATGCTCCCGATTCCCGCTCCTGCGAGGGCGAAAGCCACTCCCCGGGCAGCGCCGCCGGCACCGAAAATGAGGCACTGCTTACCTGCGGGGTTGTAGCCGCCCTGCTCTTTCAGCCCCCTGACGAAGCCCACGCCGTCAGTGTTGGATCCGCACAGTCTGCCGTCCTTCCAGTAGACCGTGTTCACTGCGTTGCAGAGGGATGCGATTTCGTCAAGCTCGTCAAGGTATTCGATGATCTTCTGCTTCAGGGGCATGGTGATGTTGAGCCCCTTGAAGCGGAGGGCTTCCAGCGCGGGGATGACCGTGCCGACCGTGGTTTCGGTTACCTCGTAGGGGGTGTAGACGGCATTCATCCCGAGGGCATGGAAATTCGCGTTATGCATGGCTGGGGAGAGGGATTTTCTGACGGGGTTCCCTAGAAGTCCGAAAAACTCGGTATCCGCCCAAAAGGTCTTTTCTTTCAGCATGAAAGGCACGCTCCTTTTTTTCTTCGGCCGATTTGGATTTTCTGGTCCTTCCTGTCCTGTGGCGCGGTGGTTCTGTTGCCGGTTCCATTCGCTGGTTCAATACAAAAGGGGTTCGTGATCGGGTTCTTTTTCTGCTGTGTGGTAACTCTTACCATTAAGCGGGTTTTGTCTATACATATCAGACCCGACGCTTCGTGTCAAGCATCAATCCGGCACATTTCGGGGGAATTCATATCCCCCGGCTCCCTCAGAAGGATACCGGACATGTTTCCGGGAACATGGCACTGCATTTTTTCCCTCCGGGGAAGCAGGGACCGTCCCGGGAAATCGAGCACTCCGAAAAGGGGAAAAAAGGAGGTTACTCCTTTTCAGTCTCCGGAAACCCCAGCACAAGGGGAGGGTTTTCCGCAAGGATGCTCCCGGCTCCTGCGGCGACGAGAAAGGGAAGCAGCCTGGCTCCTTTTGCCGTGGATTCCACGGTTGTGCCGACTTCCATCCAGTCCGGAGCGGCGCACCGCAGCAGGGCCACCTCCCGTATGGCGGGGAATCCGAAGAAACCCGTTCCGCCGATGACACGGTCTGCCCGGGCCATTTCAGCCGACCGAACGGCTGAAATGATGCTTTCATCGTCCAACATCGGCGTTTCCACGTAAAAGGACAGGACGGCTCCTTCAGCAGCCTCCCGGATTTTTTCCATTTCAGCCCGCAATCCGGCCTTATCACCGGCCGCAAGCCTGTAAACCGGAAGGACGACATTTATATCCACGTTTTTCAGCGCCATGGCCGAGGTGGTTTCCAGCACTTTCACCTCCAGCGGGGAGGTTCCCAGGGGGAAGGCGACCGCAGTGGATACCCGAACGGGGGCCGGAAGAAGAAAAGAAGCCGCCTCGGCCGCCCAGGGAAGGGGAAGGCTGATGCACCTGTAGCCGCGCAGCACCGCTTCATCGCATATTTTCAGGATGTCGTCTCCGGAGAAGAACGGGCGCAGCCGCACCCATTCGATCCTTCCCGACGGATCAGCCTCCTGCGGCAGATTGGCCAGGCCGGCCTCGGCGAGCGCCGCCTGCCGTCCGGCCTTTTTTGAGAGAAGTTCGATATCGGTCGTCATAAGGCCCCGTCAGTCCTTTTGACGGAGGCAGTCGCAGATGTCCTCGTTCTTTCCGGTTCCCCTCCCTATGCGTACCGATTCAACGGAAAGCTCTCCTGTCCTTTGAAGGAAAAGAAGAAGGGAGAGGAGGGAAGACTGCGAGATGCCGATGGTCCCTGCCGTTTCCGGCAGGAAAAGATCCTTTCCCGGTTTCGCCATGCTCTTGACTTCCCGGGCCACTAGTGAAAGCCACTGGCGGAAAAGATCCTGGATCTCGGGAACGGTGGAGGCGGACAACTGGGAAGTCCTGGTTACGGATTCCACTAGCCGCGCCGTTACCAGTCCTTCAGAGTCAAGGAGATTCTTCATTTCTTCGAAAATGTCATGTTCATTCATGCTGTCGCTTCCTTTCAGTCAAAGGGATACGTTTCCACCCCTAAAGGGGAAATGGTACAATACAAAAAGAAAACCGGGTGCACACTTGTATTGTATCTCAGTCTCCCTCCCGGGAACAGTAAAAAGGGAGGTTCGGAGGAGAATGGACGGAAGACTCGGCGTCATATCCGATACCCACGGCCACGAAGAAGCCTGGAGGAAAGCCCTCTCACGATGGGGTGAAATTGAGGGCGTACTTCACTGCGGGGATGTCCTGGCAGAGATCGCCACCGGGTTGGAGGAGATGATTCGCGACGCTCCCTTTCCTGTTATAATTTCACGGGGAAACTGCGACCGTCCCGAAGACGAGGCTCTTATCGGCTGGCCGATCCTGGCACCTTACGCCACAGTCTGGTGGCATTCACGGCTCATCCTGGTGGGGCATGGAGCCCCTTTTCAGCCCCTGAAGGAGCTTGGACTCCGCTGCAGGGCGGATCTTGTAATTTACGGCCACACCCACGTGGGCTCCCTTGTACGGGAGGAAGGGACCATCTTTCTCAATCCCGGGTCCGCTGCCCTTCCAAAAGGCCGGGACCCGGCAAGCGCGGCGGTTCTCGACGGTGACGGCATACGGATCTTCGTCCTGGAAAACGGGAAGACTCTGCACCATGAACCATGGATCTAACCTGTTCTTTTCACTTAGAATCACCGGGAGGTTAAACGGATGCAAACGCTGAAAAACGACGGCAATCTGCGGCAAAAAGACTTGGAAAGCAGAGGACGGGAGCATATAACCCTTGTTTTTTCCCTCCGGGACGAGGCTTTCGGTCTCGACGTGAACTATGTCCGGGAAATTGTGCGGGTTCCTCCCTTCATCACCAGGGTTCCCAATTCTCCCGGCTACATCCGCGGAGTCATCAACCTCAGGGGTTCCATCGTACCCGTTTTCGACATGGAACTGAAAATCGGCATGGTGCAGAAAGAACTCACCGACGAGGCCCGTATTGTGGTCGTGTCGTGGAACGAGATTCTCTTCGGCATCATCGTTGACTCCGTCCGCGAGGTATGCACCATTTTTGACGCCCAGATCGAATCCGCCGCCCAGATCAACACGTCCATGGACAGGAAATACATTCTCGGCGTGGCCAAGCACGAGGATGGACGCCTCATCGTCCTTCTCGACCTCGCCGTTCTGTTCGAGATCGACTCCATTCTCGATGAAGAGGCCTCCGGAAGCTGACGACCCTGGATGATTCTTGTCGACCTCCATCTTCACAGCACCTTCTCAGATGGATCCCTGATTCCGGAACAACTCGCGGACATGGGGAAACACAGGGGCCTTTCCGTGATGAGCCTCACGGACCATGACACCACCGCGGGGCTCCCTTCGTTCATGGCCGCCTGCTCCCGGCTCAACGTCAGGGCCATAGCAGGAATAGAGCTCTCCGCCGACTACCCCTCCACAATGCATATCCTCGGATACAGACTGGACTTTTCCCATCCACGCCTCGAGAAAATCCTTGAGTCGGTGCGTAAAGCCCGGGACTGGAGAAACAGGGAAATGTGCCGCAACCTTCGGAAACTCGGCTTTGACATCACCCTCGAGGAAGTGGAGGCGGAAGCTGCGGGGGATGTGGTGGCCCGCCCCCACATGGCAAAGGTCATGGTGCGGAAGGGGTACGTACAGGACGTGGCATCGGCTTTTTCGAGATATCTTGGGAATTCCGGTCCCGTATACGTGGACCGGGAACGCCTTTCCCCGGAAGACTGCATTTCTCTCATCCGGGAGGCAGGCGGAGTAGCGGTACTTGCCCATCCGGTCCAGACGGCTGACAGCTATGCAGAGATTCGAATTATCGCCGGAAAATTAAAGGAATGGGGGCTTTGGGGACTGGAATGCATCTCGGCAAAGCATTCCGCCGAACAGATTTTCCAGTATCTTTCCATTGCATCGGAACTTGGGCTTTTTCCCACAGCAGGAAGCGACTATCACGGAAGCGCCTCTTTATCCGCCATGGGTATCCCCGTTCCGGAGGACTTGCTTCCATGGGCTCGCCTGGGGGTTTCATTGTAGAATTTCGCTGAAAAGATTTTGAATTTGCAGGAGAAAAGGCGATTTCCGGAGTGAATTGCCCTCCAGAAATCGTTTTTTTGATGTTATCATATCCTGATGAAACGAAACGACATCGTATTTATAAGGAGGAGTACGCCATGTTTCCCATAGATCTGAAGAGCGATACGGTGACCCGTCCGTCAAAGGCCATGCGTCTGGCCATGGCCGAAGCCGAGGTGGGAGATGATGTTTACTGCGAAGACCCCACGGTCAACAGGCTTCAGGAAAAAGCGGCGGCCATGACCGGAAAGGATGCGGCCCTGTTCCTTCCCTCCGGCACCATGGGGAACCTCGTGGCGGTGCTCACTCACTGCGGGCGGGGAGAGGGGGCCATCCTCGGCATCAACAGCCACATCTACCATTACGAGGGAGGCGGACTCGCCGCCCTCGGAGGGGTGTTTCCTCTCACGGCGGACGATTCCTCCGGCCTGATCCCCCCCTCCGAAGTCGAGCGGAACTGCCGTCCCGTCAACGTTCATTTCGCCCCTGCAAAGCTGCTCTGCGTTGAAAATACCCACAACAAATGCGGGGGACTCGCTCTTTCACCGGCCCAGATGAAGGAAACCACCGACACCGCCAGGAACAACGGCCTCTCGGTCCACATAGACGGCGCCCGCATCTTCAATGCCGCGACGGCGTGGAAATGCGACGTCAGGGAATATACCGCCCTGGTTGACTCCATCCAGTTCTGCCTCTCCAAGGGGCTCGGCGCACCTATCGGCAGCATGCTCTGCGGGAGCGGGGAGTTCATCGACAGGGCCCGCCACTGGAGGAAAAAAGTCGGAGGAGGGCTCCGCCAGTCGGGCATCATTGCCGCCGCAGGTCTCTATGCCCTGGAAAACAACATCGGGCGCCTTGCGGATGACCACGGGAACGCGGCCATGCTGGCTTCCATGCTCTCCGCCGGAGGGCTCGAAGTGGAGAAAAATCCCATGCCCACCAACATGGTCTATTTCCATGTTCCGGAAAAGGCCGGGCACGACCTCCATGAACGCTGCGCCGCCAGGGGAGTCCTCTTTAACGGCGCCGCCGGAGGCCGCATCAGGCTCGTCACCCATATCGACGTCAGTCGGGAACAGGCTGCACGGGCTGCGGAGATTATCCTTGAGGAGGTTTCCGCTTCGTGATGCAGGTTCCTGCCCGAGACGCCGTTGAAGAAGCTTCTGCGTTCCTGGTCGCTGAAACCCTCTCCAGGGGAGCCGCAGGGGCGGATGTGGTCTGCAGTTTTGGGCAGGGGAGCTCTCTGTCTCTTCGGGATGGCGTTCCTGAGAAAAACACTTCGGGCACCTCCTTCGGCATCGGGCTGAGGACCCTGGACAGGGAGGGACGGCAGGGGGTAGCCCACGTCAACTCCCTGGAGAGGCACCACCTCGAGGAGCTGGTGGTATGGAGCCTGAACAACTGTTCTTCTTCAGAACCGGATCCACATGCCAGGCTTGCCCCGCAAGCCCGGGATATCCTCCCCGACCTCGAACTCTTCGACGAGGCGGTTTTGGGAGTCACCCCGGAGTACCGGATGTCTGTCTGCAGGGAAATGTGGGAGATTGCCAGGGACGCCGATCCCCGGGTGGTTTCCGTCCGGAGCGCGTCCTGGGGTGAGGGAAGCGGCGAGTATCACTACAGGTCCTCCGAAGGAGTCTCAGGATGTTACTCGGGAACCAGCGCGGGCTGCGGTGTCTCTGTGATCCTCTCTGACGGCGGGGTCATGGAGATGGGAGGGTACGGTGACGACAGCCGGTTTCTGTCGGGGCTCGATCCCCGGAAGGCGGCCGCGGAAGCGGTACGGCGCACCGCAATGGTCCTCGGAGGGACATACCTTCCCACAGGACGATACGACCTCGTTCTTGACGGCGAAGCGGCGGCTTCCCTGGTGGATGTTCTCGGGGAACTCTTCCTTGCGTCCAACATACACAAGAATAAATCCTTCCTCATGGGTAAACTGGGAGAAAAAGTCGCCTCACCGGCCCTTTCCCTGGTTGACGACGGCCTTCTCCTGCGGGGCATGGGCTCCTCTCCCTTCGACGGGGAAGGAGTGCCCTGCTCAAGGACCCCCCTTCTTTCGAATGGTGTCGTCTCTGCATGGCTTTATAATCTCAAGTATGCCCTTCTTGACGGGGTGGCGTCCACAGGAAACGCGAGCCGGTCCATCTCAGGCACTCCTGACGTGGACTGCTCCAATCTCTCCCTTCTTCCGGGCCAGTGGACTCCGGAAGATCTTCTTCTCCAGGTGGGCAGCGGCATCTACGTTACGGAGTTCCTGGGGCTTCACACCATCAACCCCGTGAGCGGGGAGTTTTCCCTCGGAATCAAGGGCGCTTCGATTTCGGGAGGGGCACTGGGAGGTGCAGTTTCAGGAATGACCATTGCCGGAAACCTCAAGGATATTCTGAACACCATTGACCTTGTCGGGAACGATTTCCATTTTTACGGGAGCACCGGGGCCTGTTCCCTGGTGATGCGGGATGTTGCGGCAGCGGGTTCTTAGTCTCACTGTCGCCTTCTGCGTCCTGGTGTTGATCGTCCTTCCCGCGGCGGGGGCGGACGTGATGGACCTTTACTCCGGATCCTCCAGGGCAGGGCAGGTGGCATCGGAAAAAAGAGGTTCCAACATTATGGTATCCGCCCGGGGCATGGCCGGCGTTCTCGGTCTCGGTACCTCCGAAAAAGGGGACACCCTTATCGTTACCGCCGGGCGGAGCAAGCTCCAGCTCGTAGCCGGCGCGGCGGCGGCATGGCTTGACGCCGAACTTGTTCCCCTGGCCGCCTCCACAGTCCAGGACGGGAAGGAATGGCTCGTGGAAAGCCGTTCTGCGCTCAAGCTCTTCGGCGGCCTCCTCGTCCGCTCGGGAAAGCAGGGAAACCTCCGCTGGGAGGGTAGCCCTCATGAGGGAACCCCTTCCCCTTCCGATTCCGCCCCCATATTCCAGTCCCCGGCAGCCCGGGTTCCAGCCCCCCAGCCGTCTCAGGCTGGGGACCCGGTGCTCTCCGCGATCCGGTGGGGCAGCGACGAAGACAAGATCCGGGCGGTCCTGGACTACGAAGGCCCGAATGCGCCGGAAATCCAACAGGGCGACGGTTCGGTGAAGGTCGCCTTTCTCCTCGGGAAGTCCGGAATCCCGGACCTCAGTTCTCCCCACGGAGAAGTGAACGTGTCCTCGGTCAACTTCGGCGACCGGGTGGTCCTCGAATTCTCCTCCTCCCTTCCCCTGAAGGAGATCATCCCCCTGGATGGACCCCCGAGGATCGTCATTGACTTCTCCAGGAACAAGGCTTCTGCCTCGGTGAAAGCACCGAAGCCCTC
>JAPXRK010000038.1:0-9928 GCA_033813575.1 Synergistales bacterium | reverse complement strand
CGCCTTCTCGGCATTTCCGGAGACGACACCCTGCTCGACTACATTTTCAGCCAGTTCTGCGTCGGGAAATAAACCGCGGGGAGGAGCCCCGGGACTCCTCCCCGCCCCGGAATACTACCGGAGGGACAAAAGATGCTGCAGACAGGTCCTGACGCCGAAGCCGCTGGCTCCCTTGCCGTAGACCGAATACTCGTCCTTGTTGAAGTCCACCCCGGCAATGTCGAGATGAGCCCAGGAGATCCCTTCCCCGACGAATTCCCGAAGAAACCGTGCGGCAAAGATGGCCCCGCCGTATCTGCTCCCTGAGTTCACAAGGTCCGCCACGGGAGACTTCATGGATTCCCCAATTCGTTCGTCATCCTCGGGAAGGCGCCACAGCCGCTCTCCCCTGGCCTTTCCGGCTTCCAGAAGGCTTGCGGCGAGATTGTCGTCCGGTGTAAAAAGTCCGGCTATGGACGTTCCCAGGGCAACCGCGCAGGCCCCTGTCAGGGTGGCCATGTCGATGATGACATCCGGTCGGAGTTCCGAGGCGTAGCTCAGGGCGTCGGCGAGGACGAGCCGCCCTTCGGCGTCGGTGTTGTCGATTTCCACCGTTTTGCCGTTCCTCATCCGGAGGATGTCGTCAGGACGGAACGCCTTTCCGCCCGGCATGTTCTCCGCCAGGGCAACGATTCCGTGAACCTCCACGGGAAGCTTCATCTTGGCCGCCGCACGGAGGAGGGCGAAAACATTGCATGCCCCCGACTTGTCGCTCTTCATGGACCGGATGAAGTCCCCGGGCTTGAGGTTCAGCCCCCCGCTGTCAAAGGTGATGCCCTTCCCGACGAAGGCCACTTTCTTCAAGGGGACGCCTTCGGGCTTCCAGGAGAGCCGGACCAGCCTCGGGGGCGTCGAGGACGCCATCCCCACGGAATAGAGTCCCTCCATCCCCTCTTCAAGAATTTTCCTTTCATCCCAGACTTCCGCCTCGAGGCCGAAATCGGCTGCTTCTGCAAGGGCATACTCCGCCAGCGTCAGGGGATTGGACCTGTTCCCCGGCTCGTTGGCCAGGTCACGGGCCATGTTCTGGGCGCAGGCGAGCATTTTCCCCAGGGAAAGCCCTTCGTCATCGCCGCAGAACAGTACGAATTCCTCCGGCTCGGGAAGTCTGTCCTCTTCTTTCCGGTTCTTGTATTTTTCAAAGGAGTAGCTTCCGAGCTCAGCTCCCTCCGCCACGGCACAGCTTGCGTTCCGGTCCGGAGGAACCGGGAGATGGGCGGAAATGCGGGAGACCCCGTCCCCTTTCGCTCGCCGGACAAGCTCCGCGGTCCTGGAGCGGAGGCTGTCCTCCCCGAAATCCTTTCTCTCCCCGAGGCCGACAAGGTAGAGCGGAGAAAGGGGGGATCCCGAAAGGAATCCCTTCGCTATTTTCCCCTTTTTAGCCTTGAAGGAGGGATCCTCCAGCAGGATAGCCGCAGCCGCTTCGTTCCCGGGTGAAAGAATCCCTTCCGGGAGAGGTTCTCCCGAAAATACATACAGAGCCACTGCCCCGCTCCCGGAGAGGATTCCCCCGGAAAGAGGGGATGCCGTTATTTTCATTGAATTCACGCTCCCTGAATACTCATTTTTCCCCGGAAGGGGATGGTCTTTTTTTCGTGTTGACGAACCAGACTCCGGTGAACACCAGGACGCCTCCCGCGATCATGGAAAGGGTGACGGTCTCGCCGAGGAAGGCCGCCGAGAGAAGCACGGCCACTACGGGATTGATGTAGAGGAAGACGCCCGCCTCGGAGGCGGGGAGTTCCCGGAGCGCATCGTACCAGAAAAGATAGGCCAGGGCGGAGCAGCACACGCCGAGGAACAGGATATTGGCCCAGGATCCGGCGGAAATTGAAGGGATTTCCGAAGCCCCTCCGGAAAAGAGAAAGGGAAGGGTGGAGAACAGCCATCCGAAAGAAAGGGCGTAGGCCATCCCGAGTTCCGGAGAGGTTTGCCGGAGGGCCTTCCTGGAAAAAACGGAAAAGAGCCCCCAGGAAAAGACGCTGACCACCATAAGCAGCTCTCCCGGGCTGTATCCTCTCCTCAGGAATACGCCGGGGTCGCCCTTCGAGAGAATGACCAGGACACCAAAGGCAGCGAGAAGGATCCCGCCTTTCTTTCTTCCGTCGAGCCTCTCGCCGAGAATCAGGGCTCCCAGGAGGGCAATGGCGATAGGGTTCGCCGCCACGATGAGCCCGGACATGCCCGCCGACACGGTCCGCAGTGCATAGGCCTGGAGTGCGTTGTGAAAAAAGACCCCGAGAAAGCCCAGCCCGGCAAAGACAGCCGCTTCCCTCAGCGGAAGAAACCGCATCCTTCCCCTGAGAAGAAGGAACATCAGCAGGGCCGCCACCCCTGTTCCAAAGCGGAGCCAGATCAGGGTGGTGAAGGAGACCTCGGCGACAGCGGCCTTGATGGAAGGCAGCGAGCCTCCCCAGGCCACCACAGCGATGAAGGCCTTGAGCCGTGCCCTGGCCGTGGGCGTCATGTTCCTTCACCGGACGGGGGAAGATCGCCTCCCGCAGCATCCATGCTTTCGGCGAGAAGGGAGGAAAGCCTTCCGGCGAAAAGGGCCGGATCCGCGAGCTGCCCTCCTTCCGCGAGAACGCACTGGTCATGGAGGAGAAAGGCGTAGTCTTTCATTTTCTCTTCCGCTCCTCCCGAGGCGAGCATCTTTTCCATTCCGGAGATCACCGGGTGCCCCGGGTTGATCTCCAGAATGCGTTTCAGAGGAGGAACCTCCCTGCCCATGGACCGGAGGATGCGCTCCATGCTGAAAGAAGCCCCCTCGTCGTCGGTTACAAGGCACGCCGGTGATTCCGTGAGGCGGGAGGAAATTTTCACATCCTTCACCGTTTCTGAGAGGACCTCCCTCAAAAACGAGGCGAGCCCTTCCGCCCGGGGAGCGTCTTTCTTTCCCTCCTCGGAAGGCAGGGCATCCTCCCGCTCGAGGGACCGGAATTCCTTCCCCCTGAAGAGCGGGAGGGTGGGCGCGATCACCTCGTCCACCGGATCGGCGAGGAGGAGCACGTCATAGCCTTTCTCCCGGCACCGTTCAAGAAGGGGGGAGCTTCTGAGGACCGGGAGCTTTCTTCCCGTGATGTAGTAAATCCCCTGCTGTCCATCTTTCATGGCCTCCACGTATTCACCGAGGGAGAGGAAACCATCCCCGGAGGAAGCCGACGGGAAGAGGCAGATTTCCAGGATGGCCTCCCGGTTTTCCTTTTCGGCGCCGTCAAAGGAAGCCAGGCCTTCCTTGATTACCGGTCCGAATTCCTTCCAGAGACGGACGTATTTCTCCCTGTCGTCGGCCATCATTTTTTTCAGAGCGGCAAGAACCCGCCGGACAAGGCTCTTCCTGATGATCCGGACGAGGGGATCCTCCTGGAGGATTTCCCGGGAGATATTGAGCGGAAGATCCTCGGAGTCCACCACACCCCTCAGGAAGCGGAGCCAGGAAGGGACAAGATCCCGGCAGTCGTTCATGATGAATACGTTGCGGATGTACAGGCTTACGCCCTCGCTCCTGGGGGCGTAGTGAAGATCGAAGGGCGCCCGGGAGGGAAAAAACAGGATTCCCCGGAATTCCGTTCCTCCCTCCACGGAAAAAACCACCCTGGCGAGGGGCGGCTCCCAGTCGGAGGCGACGTGTTTGTAAAATTCTTCGTACTCGCCGTCGGTCACGTCTTTTTCCGGACGGCGCCAGATGGCCTTCCCGGAGTTGAGGACCTGATCCTCCGCCGCTTCGCCGTTTTCCGTCGTCTTCGCAACTGCCATCACGATGGGATAGGAGATGAAATCGGAATACTTCCTTACGATGTCCCGAAGGGTCCACTCGTCGGCGTAATCCCGTTCTCCCTTTTCGGTATCCGGTTTTTTCAGGTGAAGGATCACCGTGGTCCCCGGTTCGTTCCGTTCAGCCTCCTCCACCGTATAGGTGCCGTCCCCCGGGGAAGAAAAGCGCCATCCTTTTTCTTCCCCGAGACGGCGGGTCACCACGTCCACCCGGTCAGCCACCATGAAGGCGGAGTAAAAGCCGACTCCGAACCGGCCGATCAGGCTCTCGGCTCCGGCGGAATCCCTGGCGGCTTTCACTGCGGCCAGAAATTCCTTCGTTCCCGACCTGGCAATGGTCCCGATATAGTCCGTCAGTTCCTCCCTGTTCATGCCCACTCCGTTGTCGGTAATAAAAAGAGTCCGTCCTTCTTCTCCCCTCGAAATCCGGATCACCGGGGCTGACTGGCCTTGCTCCCCATCCGTACCGGCGAACTCCGGGTGGGCCAGAAGTTCCAGCCTGCGTTTGTCCAGAGCGTCCGAGGCATTCGAAATCAGTTCCCTGAGAAAAATGTCCCTGTTGGAATACACGGAGTGGATCATAAGATCAAGAAGCTGTTTCGCCTCTGCCTGAAAGAAAAACCGTTCCTGCTGCATGCCGTTCCTCCCGTCAATCGTCAGTCTTTCAGCGGACAAAACCGCCGCTGTTTCTTCTTCTCCCAAAAAGCCAGGGACGATGCTTACCGGAAGCACCGTCCCCGTCCGTCCACATACTGATTCAAGAAACCACTATTCCGCCGGGGCCGGTTCGTACTCGCTCATAGCCTGCTTCAGACTCACCAGAGCGAGGTACATTTCCTTGATTGCCGCGAGATGTTCCGTCTTGACTTTCTGGTTGTCCACCTGGGCATTCAGGAGATCTATCTGGGCCCCCATCCCTTCCTTGTACATTAGCTGGGTGATCTTGAGCTCCTCGTCCGACCGGGCGACCTGCTTTCTCTTGCTGCTTTCCACGGCCACGGCTTTCTCCCATTGAGTGAGGGCCTTCCCCAGATCCTCCTGGACCTGGCTTTTTCGCGCTTCCAGGCTCCATTCCGCAGCCTCGACGTTTTTCTCCTTGTCGGCCACATCCTCCTTCGTTTTCCCCCCGTCGTACACCGGGATGGAAACATTCAGGGCGAGAAGGAATTCCTTTTCGATGGGAGAGGCACTGTCATTGTCCGTCAGAAACATATACCCCACCGATCCTTCAACCGTTGGGGACATCCCCTTCGCGGCGAGGGTCTTCAGAACTTTTGCCCGCTCCAGGGCCGTCTCGGCCGATCGGACGTCGTTCCTCCGTTCGACGGCCTCTTTCATTCCGACCTCAACAGAGAGAGATGGAACGAGAAGGTTTTCCTCCTGCGGTTCCAGGTCCACTCCCCCGGCAAGGGTCCTCATCCCGGCAAGGGTATTTTTATAAACAGACTCGGCTTCCACCACGAGGCTTTCGGCCTCTTCAACCTTTGCCTGGGCCCGCACGACGTCAAGCCGGGGGATGAGCTGCTGCCTGAACTTTTCTTCTGTTATCCTGAGATCCTCTTTCCGCTGGTTCAGGATGCCCCTCTGCAGAAGGATGTTCTGCCGGGCGATAAAGGACTGCCAGTAGAGGCTTTCCGCGGCGGCAAGAGTGTTGTTCACCAAGGCAAGATGATCGGATGCCAGGCCGTTGTACTGGAGAAGAAGCTGCCGCTCCTGGGCCCCGTAGGCGCCGCTCACGTCGAACCGGTGGGTGACGGCCGCCGAGAGGGAATAGTTGCCCCTTTCCCCCATGTTCCTGCCAGCCTGGGAGGAATAGGTGTCGCTGAGCCAGGAGCTTCCTCCACGGATCCCCACCGAGGGACGCTGGACTGCCACGGAGGACTTCACGGTGTGGCTGAATGCCTCAAGGCGCCTGTAGGAAGCCTGGAGAGAAGGATTATCCCCCCTGACGGCGGCGAGAAATTCCTCAAGAGAGGTTTCCGCGGCATTGGACATGGACGAAAAAACACCGCCCACCAACGCTGCGGCCAGAATTGTTGCTTTGAAGCCCTTTCCCATGAGTGATCCTCCTCGAATGAAGCACCCTTCACTCCTCACCGGTGTATCTGCCGGGTGAGAAAGAAAAATGACAAAATGCGGAAAAGCAATATCTCCTTGCTTTTCCAGGTCGATTGAGTTGAGTATAGATATTGGGCCTCGTTCCTGTCAAGGAATATCAAGATCTCGAAATAGCCGGAGGTCTGAAGGTTCCCCCGCTATTTTAGGTTCGGAATCATGTTTTATTGTATACAGCTCAAATGAAAACTTTTTCCGTTGATTATCAACGAAACCTGTACTAAAATAAACAATAAATAAAGGCAGTGGAGAAGGCAATTCTTTACAAAATGCTTTTTTCTGTAGTATTCAAGCAGCCTTGAATGTATATGTAATTGGCTTCATTTTCATTCCTGGCAGTTCGTTTTTTCCTATCCAGAGTGAAACAGGGACCAAACAACCCAGTAAGGAGGAGATACACACATGAGGAGATTCACCAGAGTTCTTTTTGCAGTCGCGCTTGTTCTGGCCCTTGGCACGGTGGCCTTTGCGGCCCCCAAGATCGGCATCATGACCGGAACTGTGTCGCAGGGAGAGGAAGAGTACCGCGCAGGGGAAGAAATGGTGTCCAAGTACGGCGCCGACAGAGTCATTCATGTCACCTATCCCGACAAGTTCATGGACGAGCAGGAGACCACCATCTCCCAGGTCATGGCCATGGCCTCCGATCCTGAAGTGAAGGCCATCGTCATTTGCCAGGGCGTCCCCGGAACGGCGGCGGCCATCGACAAGGTCAAGGAAGTCCGTGACGACATTCTTTTCCTCGTCGGCACCGTCCACGAAGAGCCTTACATGATGGCCGGCAAAGCCGACATCCTCTTCGAAATCGACCAGCCCACCCGCGGAACATCCATCGTGGAAAAAGCGAAGGCTATGGGCGCCAAGACGTTCATTCACTACTCCTTCCCCCGCCACATGAGCTATCCTCTCCTCGCAAAGCGCAGGGAAATTATGGAAGAAACCTGCAAAAAAATAGGCCTGGAGTTCGTGTTCGTCAACGCTCCCGACCCCACCGGAGAGGGCGGAGTCGCCGGCGCGCAGCAGTTCATTCTTGAAGACGCTCCCCGGCAGGTTGAGAAATACGGCCCTGATACTGCCTTCTTCAGCACCAACTGCTCCATGCAGGAACCCCTCATCAAGTCTGTGGTGAAGACGAAGGCTATTTATCCCGAACAGTGCTGCCCCAGCCCCTTCCACGCCCTTCCCAACGCCCTCGGCCTGAAGGTTGAGAACAAGGGAGACGTGCCCTACATCCTCAAGTCGATCGAAGAGAAGGTCGCTGAACTCGGAATGCAGGGACGGATCGCCACCTGGACCGCCCCCATCACCATGAACTTCATCCGCGCCGGAGCCGAGTACGCCATGGACTTTGCCAACGGCAAGTTCGAGGACAAGAAGGACATCCAGAGAGCGAAGTTCACTCTCGAGAAGGTTGCCGGTGCAATCCGCATCCGCGCCTTCGACGATGAGAAGGCGCCGAACTTCCTCATGGTCGTGGGCGAATCCATCGTTTTCGGGAAGAAGTAAACCTGTCCCGGGAACGCAGAGACTCGAGGCAGGGCTGTCACCAAGGACAGCCCTGCCTTTTTGATAAAGGAGGTCGTTTTATTGACCGGCGCAGCCCGTCTAGACATGAACAACATCAGCAAGCAGTACTACGGGAACCGTGTCCTCAAGGGCATATCGTTCTCTGTCGGCAAGGGAGAGGTGCTGTCACTCGTCGGGGAAAACGGAGCGGGCAAATCCACTCTTATGAACATACTTTTCGGTATGCCGGTGATTCATTCTACAGGAGGATATGAGGGCGAAATCTTCCTCGACGGCGAAAAAGCGGATATCAAGTCCCCTGAAGAGGCCATGAAACTCGGCATCGGGATGGTCCACCAAGAATTCATGCTCCTCCCCGGCTTTACCATCACTGAGAACATCAAGCTCAACAGGGAAATTACGAAAGACAGCCTGCTGAGCAAATTCTTCGGGAAACCACTGAAGTGGCTCGATATGCCAGCCATGAAGGCGGACGCCAGAGAATCCATGGACACTATCGGCCTTGGAATAGACGAAATGCTCCCCGTTCGGGGCCTTCCCGTGGGGCACATGCAGTTCGTGGAAATCGCAAGGGAACTCGACAAGGAAAACATCCGCCTTCTCGTCCTCGACGAGCCTACGGCGGTACTCACCGAATCGGATGCGGACAAGCTCCTCGAGGCCATGAAGATCCTCACCGACAAGGGGATTTCCATCCTGTTCATCAGCCACCGTCTCGACGAGGTCATGGCCGCCTCCGACAAGATCATCATCCTCAGGGACGGAGAGCAGATCGCCGAAACCCGTCCGTCCGAAACCACCATCGACCGGATTGCCGAGCTTATGGTGGGCAGAAAGATAGAAAGCGGTGAAATGGTGGGAAGACCGCCGTCGGAATTGAAGGATGACTACATACTCGAAATGCGGGACCTCTCCGTGGCCATGCCCGGTGAGCGTGTAAAGGGTGTCAACCTCGACGTAAAGCGCGGGGAGATACTCGGCATAGGCGGCCTTGCAGGCCAGGGAAAAATCGGTATCGCCAACGGCATCATGGGGCTTTTTCCTTCCACCGGAGACGTGAAGAAGAACGGGGATGCCATAACGCTGAACGCAGCCAGAGCATCCCTCGACAACGGAATGGCCTTCGTCTCCGAGGACAGAAGAGGAACAGGGCTCCTCCTCGATGACTCCATCGAATTCAACATCGTCGCCACGGCCATACAGGTCCAGGGTAAATTTCTGACTCCGGGAAGGGTGAGCATCCTCGATTCAAAGGCCATGACTGAGCACGCCACGAACATGATAAAGGAGCTCGACATCAGGTGCACGGGTCCCGGTCAGCTCACCAGGCGGCTTTCAGGAGGCAACCAGCAAAAGGTCTGCATCGCCAGGGCCATCATCCTGGAGCCGAACCTGCTGTTCGTTTCCGAGCCGACACGGGGAATAGACATCGGCGCGAAGAAGCTCATCCTCGACCACCTGGTGAAGCTCAACAGGGAGCAGGGCCTGACCATCGTCATGACGTCCTCCGAACTGGCGGAACTCCGTTCCATCTGCGACCGGATCGCCATAGTCTACCAGGGAAAGCTGGAGGGCATACTTCTCCCCACCGACAGCGACAGGGATTTCGGGCTCATGATGGCCGGAGAATATCACAAGTTCCATGGGAAGGAGGCTGTATGACATGGGCAGCGATTTCTTGAACAAAATCGGCATTCCACGGCTCATCATTTCCCTTTTCCTCGCGTTCCTCGTCGCCGCAGCCTTTTCCTTCGGCCTTCCCATGGGGCAGATCTTCAGCGCCATGCTTACCAGGTTCGGAATGAACGCTCTCCTCGTTCTTGCCATGATTCCCACCATCCAGGCCGGAGCGGGACCCAATTTCGGCCTTCCTTTCGGCATCATCTTCGGGCTTGTCGGAGCAACCCTGGCTATTGAACTGGACCTGCGGGGGTTCACCGCCCTCTTTTTCGCCATCGGCGTCTCGATTCCGCTTGGGGCGGTCGCTGGCTGGCTGTACGGCCTGCTTCTCAACCGGGTCAAGGGGCAGGAGTTGACCGTGGGTACGTACATGGGCTTTTCCATCGTGTCGGTCATGTGCATTTTCTGGCTGATGGCTCCCTATACAAGCCCTGAAATGGTCTGGCCTTACGGAGGTGACGGCCTCAGGGTCACCGTGGTTCTCGATGGTAGAATGGAACAGCTCCTCGACCGGTTCCTCAGTTTTACGGTCAATGGCGTGACCATCCCGACGGGGCTGCTTTTAGTGACCGCGGCGTGCTGCGTTTTATTGTGGATCTTCATGAGGACGAGAACGGGCCTTGCCATGTCGGTGGTCGGCTCCAACCCGCGTTTTGCCGAGGCATCAGGCCTCAACGTGAACAAGTACCGCATGATCGCGTCAATAGTATCCTGCGCCATGGGCGCCGCGGGCATCGTCATCTACTCCCAGAGCTACGGATTCATCCAGCTCTACCAGGCGCCCCTCTACATG
>JAPXRK010000037.1:0-10011 GCA_033813575.1 Synergistales bacterium | reverse complement strand
GCGGAACTGTGCGGCGGGCTCATCGAAATAGCCCACGGCCTCTGGGAAGGCCGCGCCGCCCCCGAGGTCGAGGCGGAGTGGCCGGGCATGCTCGAAACCTGGCACTCCCGGCCCGAAAGGGTGGTCATGCCCGGAGGGGAGAGCCTCGCGGACGTGCAGAACCGCGCCTGCCCCGCCCTGCTGCGGATTGCTGAAGGAACGGGTGAAAACATCGCCGTTTTCACCCACGACGCCGTGCTGAAAGTTCTGCTGATGAACGTGCTGGACTGTTCCCTCTCCAGTTTCTGGCGGTTCCAGCTCGCCAACGGCAGCATCACCCTGCTTGAGCTGAGCGCCATGGGGTGGCGCATCCCCCTGATGGGCGAGGCGGGGCACCTGGGCAGCGTCTTCGGAATCCGGGCGGAACAGAAGGGGCTGTGAGGGAGAAAAAGGACCGGGCAATCCTCCTGTCTTAAGCCGCTGTTTTCCTGCTCGTAATCGAACGGTCCATGTTCAAAAACAATATACTCGGCTTCGGGAACATCGATCAGAAGCATCTGCGGCGGCACGTCTCCCTGATAGTCGAGAGGAAGGCGCGCGCCGTAGCACTCCGTTCGCGGAATGCCCCAATCGCAGAGCCTGCCGTCCGGGTCGTTGATGTACGCCATGATCTGGTCGCAGCCGCTGTCGGGTTCGCCGCTGCCACCCGTTCATTCTCCCGTTCACCCCGTTCCGGCCACCCTCTGCATAGTGTAAGGAGATGGGGGGAGTGCCGCTTGATTCGACTTGCTGCGTTTTTTTCTCGTTTGCGTTCGGTGTCCTCCCGTTCGACCCCCACGATGAAGAGGTTCCCCTGCTCCGCGCCCTCGCGTTTCCGGGACTTGCGCAGAAGATGCCGTTCATGGAAAATCTGCTGAGGGGACACCGGAATGTCCGGTTTGAGGATATTGTAATACGCTTTGCCGGCAAGCAGGGGGATGTAGGCCAGCTACCCTGAAGGATGCCGGTTCCACAGGCAGACAACCGGCAAACGCAGAGAACCGGAGAAGGGGACGCTGCAACCCGTGGGCTTTCCAGGAGGTGAGTCTGCCGTCCAGCTCGGGGACAATAAGTTAAAAAAACGGTTAACCATTGAGGAGGGATTCGTTGTGTTCCCGTCGAAAAAGGCTGTTTTTTTTCTGTGCGTCGATCCGGTCGATCACGTAGCGGGGGCGGTGTTCCGGGCGAGCAGGGATGCGTTTCCCCTGACCGAAACGGACATCACCGTGGACGGAAATCGTGCCCTGTGTTCCGCGGACGGGCTCGGGAACCTCGTGTACTTCGTTCCCACCCGCAAGGTTGTCAGCCATGACTATGTCCGGTACCTTCCGGAGATGAAGCGTTCATTCTCCGACTGCGACATAGCGGGCATCGTCACGTGGCATGCGGGAGAGAACGCCCCCGACAAGATTTTCACCGCCCATACCACGGGCGATGTCGCCTCCGGCAACTTCGGTCCGGCCGCTCCCGGATATATGCGGAACATACTCCTCGCCATGGAGGGATACAGGCGCGAAGAGGGGCTGGAAGAGTTCAGGGTTACGACGGAGGCCACCCACTGGTCGGGAATGGTGTACGGCGGAGGAACTCCGGAGATGATCCCCGAGTTCCCCGTTCCCATGATCGACGTCGAGATCGGCAGTACCCCGGAGAGCTGGAGCGATGAGCGGGCGGCGAGGGTGCTTGCGAAGTCGCTGGGCTCTGTCTTCACAAGCGACGGGAAAAGAGTGCGCAATCTGCTGTGCGCGGGAGGCGTGCACTTCGACCCCTCCTTTGCCGGTGCGGTCTTCCAGGAGTGGGACGACTGCGCTTTCGGCGTCTCCCACATACTGGCGAACCAGTGGCTTGTGAGCGGCCGCTACGAGGACCCCTCGGGAGAGGAGCGGCTGGAGAACTGCGTACGGAGCATTGCCGGAGGGATCGAAGGCATCGTGTTTCACGACAATCTGAAAGGTGCCTGCAAAGACCGTTTCCGGGCGCTGGGGGCGAAGTACGGCATTCCCGTCTTCAAACACCAGGCGCTGCGTCGTCCGGAGACGATTCCGTGGGCTGACTGAGCGGAAATTGCCGGCCGCGGGGGGATCTTCCTGCTGCCTTTTCAGGGAAAAGAAGAAGGGCAGCCCCCGGAAATCCGTGGGGCTGCCCTTCTTCTTTCGGCTTATTTCTTTTCCTTCAGGCGGCGGAGCATGTCCTCCGTCATGCGGTCAAGGTCGTATTCCGGGGCGAACCCCCACTCCTCCCGGGCCGCGCTGCAGTCCAGGGAATCGGGCCAGGATTCGGCGATGCCCTGCCGGAGGGGATCCACGTCGTAATCCATGGTGAATCCGGGCAGAACTTTGCGGATGGACTCGGCGATCTGCTCGGGCTCGAAACTCATGGCGGAGATGTTGAAGGCGTTCCGGTGAACCAGCTTCGACGGGTCGGCCTCCATGAGCTTCACCACGGCCTCGAGGGCGTCGGGCATGTACATCATGTCCATGTAGGTCCCCTTCGCGATGAAGCTGGTGTAGCTCCCTTTCTTCACCGCATCGTAGTAGATGTGCACCGCGTAGTCCGTGGTGCCGCCTCCGGGAAGGGCCTCGTAGCTGATCAGGCCCGGGAAGCGGAGCCCACGGGTGTCCATGCCGAATCTTTTGTGGTAGTAGTCGCAGAGCAGCTCCATGGTCACCTTGGCCACCCCGTAGATGGTGGTGGGCCGCTGGAGAGTGTCCTGGGGCGTGTTCTTCGCCGGAGTCGAGGGGCCGAAGGCCGCGATGGAGCTGGGGAAGAAGAAGGCCGCACCCCGTTCCCGGGCCGCTTCCAGGGCCGTGCAGGAGCCGTGGACGTTGATGTCCCACGATGTGAGGGGGTCGCCTTCGCCCTTGGCGGACAGGACCCCGGCGAGGTGGATCACCGTGTCCGACCGGAAGGTCCCCAGCAGGTCCGAGAAGGCCTTCCCGTCCCGCACGTCGAGCAGCTTGAAGGGGCCGCCCTCGGAGACGGGGCCGGGGATGTTCCTCCTGGCCGTGGCCAGCACGTTCTCCGCTCCGTAGATTTTCCTCAGGTAGGGGGTCAGCTCGACGCCGATCTGGCCGCCCGCTCCCGTGACGACGATCCTCTTCATTTGAGAATCCCCATTTCCCTGCCCACGGCCGCGAACTTCTCCACGGCGAACCGGAGGTCGTCCTCGGAATGGGCCGCCGAGACCATGGCCCGGATGCGGGCGGTCCCCCTCGGGACTGTGGGGAAGACGATGGCGGTGGCAAAGACGCCCCGCTCGAAGAGCTTCGCGCTGAAGGTCTTGGCGTCGGATGCCTCGCCGATGATCACCGGCGTGATGGGTGTCTCGCTGTGGGCCGTGTCGAAGCCCAGGGCTTTCAGTTCCCTCTTCAGGAAGTCCCCGTTGCTCCACAGCTTCTTTACCAGGGTCTCGCTCTCCTGGAGGATTTCCACGGAGGCGAGGTTCGCCGCCACGTCGGGAATGGTGAGGGCGCTGCTGAAGAGGTTCGGACGGGCCTTCTGGCGGAGGTAGTCAACGAGTATGGCGCTCCCGGCGGCCATGCCGCCCATGACGCCGAAGGCCTTGGACATGGTGCCGATCTCCACGTCAACCCGGCCGTGGAGGCCGAAATGGTCCACGATGCCCCGGCCGCCCCGGCCCAGGACGCCTTCGCCGTGGGCGTCGTCCACCGCCACGATCACGCCGTGCTTCTCGCACAGCTCAACGATCTCGGGCAGCTTCGCCACGTCGCCGTCCATGGAGAACACGCCGTCGGTGATGAGGAGCTTCTTTCCCTTTCCGTCGCCGTTCTCCTCGAGCTTTTTCTTCAGGTCGGCCATGTCGGAGTGCTCGTACCGGATCACCTTCGCCTTCGACAGCCTGCAGGCGTCGATGATGGAGGCGTGGTTCAGCGAGTCGCTGAAGATGAGGTCGTCAGCGCCGCCGGCCAGGGTGGGGATCACCGTGAGGTTGGCGCAGAAGCCGGACTGCACCACGATGGCCGCCTCCGCCCCCTTGAAGGCGGCGAGCTTCTTCTCCAGCTCGATGTGGGGCGACATGGTGCCCGCGATGGTCCTCACCGCGCCGGGGCCGACGCCGTACCTGTCGGCGTACTCCTTCACCTTGGCCACCAGCCGGGGATCGTTGCAGAGGCCCAGGTAGTTGTTGGAGCAGAGGTTCAGGTATTTTTTCCCGTCGATATGAACCCACGCCCCCTGGGGGCTTTCGAGCGTCCGGATGGTGCCGTAGAGCCCAGCCTGCTTCATGGCGTCGAGCTCTTCGGAGAGGAACTTCATGGGAACGGCCATGGAAATCACTCCTTTTCATTGGTTGGAAAACAGTACCTCAAGTATGGTGTTGAGCGGATATTCCTGTCAATGGAGTATAATTTCCATGACCTTCCTATAATCCTGGCGGAAAAAATATATTATTTCCCTGTACCGAGGAGGAACCCCCCATGAGCGAAGAAATGACCCTGGAAGCACTGGCGGAACGGATGAACGGAGACAGTTCGGCGCCCTATTACATCGCCGGGGTGCTCCGGGAGGCCATCTACCGGGGGATTCTTCCCGAGGGGAAGCCCCTCCACCAGGCCCAGCTCGCCCTCCGCCTCGGCGTCAGCCCCATCCCTCTCCGGGAGGCCCTGCGCCTGCTCGAGACCGAGGGGCTGGTGGCCTTCCAGGGATACCGGGGCGCCGTGGTCACCGCCCTCTCGGTGGAAGAGGCGAGGGAACTCTACGAAATGGTCTCCGCCCTGGAGACGAACCTCCTGAGGATCGCCTTTCCCCGCATCACCAGGCGCATCGTGGACGACGCCGGGAAGATCCTCGACCTCATGGACGTGGAACAGGACTGCATCCGCTGGCGGGACCTGAACCAGATGTTCCACAACCTGCTCTTCGAGCCCGCCGACCGTCCCCTCACCCTGGACATGCTCGCCAGGCTGCGACAGAAGACCGACAGGAACATCCGCATCCACCTCGCCTCCATGCGGGAGGAATCCCAGCGGCAGCACCGGGCGATCCTCGCCGCCGTGGCCGGGCGGAACCTGCCTTCGGCCCTGGAAGCCCTCGCCGATCACCTGGCCTACACGTCCAACGACCTCCAGTCCTGCATGAGGCTCGAACAGGGGAAGAAAAAACGGCAGCCGGATTGAAAGCGGCCCGTCGGGGCCGGTCCCGAAAAGCCCGCGCGGTATCTTCACCCGGAGAAAAACTTCCTTTTCTTCTTCTTCGCAAGAAAACTCCCCCATGTTGCCCGGCTGCGCTGTTTTCCCCGGTATCGTGTAAAATAGAGCGTATTCGTCCGTGAGGTCAGAATTATCCGACCTTTTTTGTGTTCTGTGTTTTGAACCGATGTTCCTGAGTGTGGGATTCATCCCCGGAGGTAACCCGTGATGTCTTTTCTCAACAACGTGCTCGCCATCTTGATCCTTATTCTTGTCAGCGCCTTCTTTGCCGTATCGGAGATTTCCCTCGCCGCGTCGCGGAAAATCAAGCTCAGGCTCCTGCTGAAGAAAGGCGACCACCGGGCCCAGAGAGTGCTGGACCTGCAGGACAACCCGGGGCATTATTTCACGGTCATCCAGATCGGCCTGAACGCTGTGGCCATCCTGGGCGGCGTCATGGGCGAGTCCGCCCTCTCCCCCTACATTTCCTCCTGGCTGCACCCCTTGTATGACGGTCCCGCGCTCCAGACGGTCTCCTTCGCCATCTCCTTCTCCCTCGTGACGGGGGCGTTCGTCCTGTTTGCCGACCTCATCCCGAAAAGGACCGGGATGATCGAACCCGAGCGGATCGCCATGGCCGTGGCGGCGCCCATGACCGTCTGCATGAAGCTCTCCGCACCCCTGGTCTGGTTCTTCAACGGCCTGGCGGACATGCTGCTCAGGTTGTTCCGCGTTCCCATCGTCCGACGGGAGGACATCACCTCCGACGACGTCATGGCCATGGCCGACGCGGGAGCCCAGGCGGGGGTGTTCCTGAACAGGGAGCAGTACCTCATCGCCAACGTCTTCGACCTGGACACACGGGGTGTGGCCTCCGCCATGTCGTCGAGGAACGACATCGTCTTCCTCACCCTTGGCGAGTCGGAGGAAAGCCTCTACGCAAAAATAACGGAGAGGCCCCACGGAAAGTATCCTGTCTGCGAGCGGGACTCCATCGATACGGTCATGGGGTACGTGGACTCGAAAGACCTCCTTCCCCGGATCGCGAAAGGGAGCAAGATCTCCCTGCGGACCGACCCCATCGTCCGGAAGATCCTCCTTCTGCCCGATACGCTGACGCTCTTCGAGGCCCTGGAGAAATTCCGCGACGCAAAGGAAGACATGGCCGTCATCGTGAACGAATATGCTCTGGTCGTCGGGCTGCTGACGCTGCAGGACGTGATGAGCACCGTCATGGGCGAGCTCATCAGCCCCTTCCAGGAAGAGCTCATCGTGCAGCGGGACGAAAAATCGTGGCTGGTGGACGGCACCACGCCCATCGAGGACGTGATGCAGGCCCTGGATATCGACGAGTTCGAGGGATGGGAGAATTATGAGACCATCGCCGGATTCATCATGTACATGCTCAGGAGGGTCCCCAAGCGTACCGACAAGGTGGAGTACGGCGATCATACCTTTGAAGTCGTGGATATCGACAACTACCGGATCGACCAGATACTGGTCACCCGCATTGACAAGGGGAACGGACCTTCCGGAGAAAACTGATTTTTCTGTTGCTCAAAAATGCCCTTCACCCGGGATTTCTGTCTGACCTCCTGCCCGACACGGGAGGGGAGGAGGTCGGATTGGTACTGCCCGGTGTAGTCGAAATTCCCGTCAGGATACTCCACCAGCTCGCCAAGCCACTCCCGCCGTGCTCATAGGCCGCCTGCGCCCCTGCTCCGCCGACGGTCTTCATTAGCCTTCCGAAGCTGTCTCCAACCGGCTCCGCGGTCCCGGCAGCATTTCCCGTTTGCCCCGGGCCGACGGACGGGTGTATCATCATTGTATGAAGAAAAGCGAAAAAGATCCCGTGAAGGATACCCTGCAGCCGGAACCCTTCCTGCGGCAGGAGATACGGCGGCTTGAACGGAGGCGGTGGATCGTCTGGACGCCTCTTGCCCTGGCCTTTCTGACGGTGTATTTCCACCGCGTCGCTCCCGGGGTGGTGACGGACCAGCTGATGCGGGATTTCGGCATCACCCTGGCGGCCCGCATGGGAGCCCTGTCGTCCATCTATTTTTTTACCTACGCCCTTGTCCAGGTTCCGGCGGGGATCCTGGCGGATTCCTGGGGACCGAGGCGCACCGTGGCGTTCGCCTTGGCCATGTCGGCCTGCGGAGCCCTTTTCTTCGGACTCTCCGGCGGAATGACGGGGCTGTACGCCGGGAGGTTTCTTTCGAGCCTGGGATCGGGACTGATCTTCGTCAGCATCGTGAAAATACATGCGGAATGGTTCAGGGAGCGGGAATTCGGCACCATGTCGGGGCTCATCGTCCTCATGGGCAGCCTGGGGGCGATCCTGGGGGCGACGCCCCTGGCCTTCATCGTTGAAAACCTCGGATGGCGGGCCGCATTTTTCCTGATATCAGGCTACACGCTGTTCATCGGGGCGATCTGCTGGTTTCTGATGAGGGACCGTCCGGCTGACACCGGCCTTCCGCCCATGGCGGAGGTCGAATCCTTTGAAGGAAGGCCCCCGAGGGCCCCCCGGAGGAATGACGCCGGAGCTGCCGCCGGGATGGCCGGGATTCTGGGCAACCGTTTCACATGGGCCCCTTTTTATACGTCGGTCGCCATTTACGGAGTGTATATGACCTTTGTCGGCATCTGGGGCATTCCCTTTTTCACCCAGGTTTTCGGGATGACGCGGATCGGTGCGGCGAACTGCATGATGGCCGCCACTCTGGGCAACATGGCCGGGGCCCCTGTGATCGGGTACCTTTCCGACCGGACGGGGCGAAGACGCAGTCCCTATATCTGGATCGTCCTGCTGTTTCTTGCCGCATGGGGGGGATTGATCCTGTCGGTGGGAGCTTCTCCGGTTCCGGGCTGGGTTCCCTGTTTCCTCTGCTTTGCCCTTGGGCTCGGGGTATCTGGAAACTCCCTGACCATCGCCTGCGTGAAGGAGGTCAACGATCCCCGTTTCACCGGCATCGCGGCGGGCATAGCGAACTCGGGGTCCTTTGTCGGTCCCGCCCTTCTGCAGCCCGCCTTCGGCTGGATGCTTGACCGCCGCTGGGAGGGCGCCATGGAACATGGAGTAAAGCTCTATTCCGGCGGGGCGTACCGGGCCGCGCTCTGGTTATGTTTCTTCGTCGTATTGAGCGGGGCGGTCTCCACTTTTCTGATCAGGGAGACCAACTGCCGCAATATCAGCGCTGAATAAAACCGGCCCTCCCGACGTTTCGGGAGGACCGGTTTCATTCAGGATAGCTTGGGCCGGGAAGTGCCGCTCGAGGGCGCCGGCGGCACTATTCTATCTAAGGAACCTCTGAACAAGAACTGAACCAGCGTCCAACAGTTGAACCTTGACAGCCGAATCCGTTTCCTGTGTCCTTTTTAGCCCATATTCAAGCTCGATGGGCAGACTTTTTGCGTTTTTTAGCGCTATTTCTGGTGTTTTATGGTCTTTTGCCTGTTTTTGGACACACTACGCCCCTGTCGTCGCCAACAGGCCCCTTCGAACCATGTACAGGTTTGACAGGGCGAAGAGCACGAAGACGAAGTTGGTGTTCTTCGACAGCCCCTTGTACCTGACCTTCGAAAAGCCGAAGATCCTTTTCGCGATGAGGAAGATGTGCTCTCCCCGGCTTCTGGTTTTCGAGAGCAGGCGATTCCTTTCTTTCTCTTCTTCGGTGAGCTTTTTGTTTTTCGTTCCTCTGGTCTGGGTCAGGTCCAGTGCCTGGGGCGCCTTTTTCGCGATTTCGTCCGTCTTGCCCATGTAGGCCGAGTCGCCGAAGACGGCGTTTTCTTCCCCGTGAAGGATGTCTTCAACCATCTTTGAGTCGTGGACATTGGCGGGGGTGGTGACAAGGCTGTGGACAGTTCTGCTTTCCCTGTCCACTCCGACATGGATCTTCATGCCGAAGTAGTACTGGTTTCCCTTCTTCGTGGAGTGCATGTCGGGATCCCGCTTCTTGTCCTGGTTCTTCGTGGAGGAAGGAGCGTTGATGATGGTGGCGTCCATGATGGTCCCTTCTGAGAGTCTCAGTCCCTTCTCCTCGAGGTGGGCGTTGACTTCCTGAAAGATCCGCTCTCCGAGGCCGTGGGCCTCGAGAAGATGGCGGAACTTGCAGATGGTGGTCTCGTCGGGGACAGGTTCGTTTCCGAGGTCGATTCCGACGAAGCGTCTCATGGATTCCATGTCGTAGAGGGCTTCTTCCGCGGCCGGATCACTGAGGTTGAACCAGCTCTGCAGGAAATGGATCCGGAGCATCCGTTCCAGACCTACCGGGGGACGGCCTTTGCCCGCCTTCGGGTAGAAGGGTTCGATGAGCGCATAGAGTTCCTTCCAGGGAACGACCCGCTCCATTTCGGCGAGGAACTTTTCCCGCTTCGTGGGCTTCTTGTATTTTTCGAAGGTGGAGGCGTTCGCGAGCGTTTTCTGGCGGTTCATCGGTCCTCATCTCCCCGTATGGTCTGGAGTTGGAAGTAACTGCTGCAGTACTATTTTACAGGGTCGAAAGACAGTTTGCTGGAGACTTTTTCAGAGGTTCCTTAGCCTTTTCCCCCAAGGAAAAGAGCCTCCCGGCGCAGGAGGCTCTTTCACCTTGCAGCGTCAGTCCAACGGATAGACCGTCTCCATTCCGTGGGCTTTCTTGTAGATGTTCTGGCCGCGACAGACGAGCGGCGTTATCCAATGTTCCGGGTGGCGGCGCGCCACGGCTCCAAGGATATGTTCAATCTCAACAAGCCGCCTGGTGTTCCCTGCCGCCTTGCACCGTTCATATTCCCGTCCCAAGCGGACCAGGAACACTTGCACCATCATAGGCAACGGCTCCATGGTGATCCTCCTTCCTTGGGG
>JAPXRK010000036.1:0-10163 GCA_033813575.1 Synergistales bacterium | reverse complement strand
AGCATCGAAAAGCCGCCCGGGTCCTTCCGGGCGGCTTTTTTTCAAAGGAGGACCGACATGGGAAACACTATCGAGGCGCTGGCACAAGCTCTTTTGAAATCCGGAAATACCGTGGTTTTTTCCGGCGCCGGTATGAGCACGGAATCCGGACTGCCCGACTTCCGGTCGCCGAACGGACTGTGGGGGAAACACCGGCCTGAGGACCTGGCGTCCACTGACGCCCTGAACAGGAACTTCAAGCAGTTCGCCGCATTTTACAGGCAGCGCATCGAAACCCTCGGCGAAGTGCAGCCGAACAGGGGACACCTCATCCTGGCCGAATGGGAACTGAAGGGACTGGTGTCGGCGGTCGTCACCCAGAACGTGGACGGGCTCCACCAGGCAGCAGGCTCGAAAACCGTGCACGAGCTTCACGGAACGCTCAGGAAGGTCAGGTGCCAGTCCTGCGGAAGAGAGTTCCCCGCGGAACGGTTTTCCTCTGAAACAACCTGCGCCCAATGCGGCGGGAAACTGCGCCCCGCGGTGGTGCTCTTCGGAGAGATGCTCCCCGAGAAAACCCTCGATGAAGCCATGGAGCTCGCCGCCTCCTGTTCGCTTTTTCTCGTCCTCGGCTCGTCCCTCGCAGTCTCCCCCGCCAACATTCTTCCCGAAAGGGCAAAACGGCACGGCGCAGGGCTCTTCATCGTCAACAACACCCCCACCCATCTCGATTTCACCGCCGACGGCGTCATCCGGGATTCCATCGGCCATGTTCTCTCCGTCGCGGATGAAATTCTACAAAAAAAGTAATTTTTAACACTTTATACCCTTTTTTAATTCCATAATTCGACAAATACCACAATTGACTTTTCTGACAATGCCAGAGAAAATATGTATTAGAAAAAAATCAAATGTTTTTGCGCCCGCTTTTTTCTCAATAAGGCTGCGATGTGTTTCCTTCGGATGGATCAATGCCAAGGGCCGGCTTTCGTGATCCGCCGCATTTTCCCGAAGGGCAGAGCCTTTTGCGGGCAGTTGTCAGGAGCGTCGCAATCTACCCCGGAAAGGAGGTGTGATGAGGTATTCCTGTTCCTGAACTGAGATTTTCCATCGAGAGTACGCACCGCCGTTTTTCAACCAGTAGATCAAGGAGGGAAGAGCATGTTCAGAAAGCTTGGTCAGTCAATGGCAGCATGGTCCTTCAAGTACATCCCCGACCCCAGCATCTTCGCGGTTCTTCTGACGTTCATCGCCTTCGGCCTCGGCATGGCCCTCACTCCCAGCGGTCCCATGGATATGGTCCTCCACTGGTACAAAGGCTTCTGGGAACTCCTCACCTTCAGTATGCAGATGGCCCTTATGGTCATCACCGCTTCAACGGTGGCAAACGCCCCGGCGATCAAGAAGTCCATCTCTGCACTCGCTTCAATTCCGAAAAACAGCAAGCAGGCTGTATACTTCGTTGCCCTGATCTCAGTGGCGGTCTCCATCGTCCACTGGGGGCTCAGCCTCGTTCTCGGCGCCCTTCTCGCCAGGGAAGTCGGAAAATCCCTGAAGAAAAGGAACATGGCCTTTGAATACGGCCTCATCGGCGCCGCCGCCTACCTTGGGCAGATGACCTGGCACGGCGGCATGTCGGCGTCCGTCGGCCTTCTCATCGCCACTCCCGGTCACTTCCTCGAGAAGCAGATCGGCATCATCCCCATCGCGGATTACATGCTGAACCCCATGAACATCGCCGTCACCATCGGCGTTCTGGTCTTCCCGCCCATCTTCGCGTGGATGATCCACCCGAAGGACGACGAGATCAAGCTCCTCGAGCCAGACGTGGCGGAATACCTTGACCGGACCGACGAGGGGGCTCACAGGGGCCGTTCCGTTGTCACCGTGGGCGACAGGATGAACAACAGCAGGATCATCGCCCTGCTTCTCGCAGTCCTCGGTTTCACCTACATCTATCACCACTTCTCCACCAAGGGCTTCAGCCTCGACCTGAACATCGTGAACGCCATCTTCTTCTTTGCCGGCATCGCCCTTCACGGCACCATGGCCGATTACGTCCAGGCGGTGAAGGACGCCACACCGGGCGTGAGCGGCGTCATCTTCCAGTTCCCCCTCTACGCGGGCATCATGGGCATGGTCCGCTACTCGGGACTGGTGGACGTGTTCTCGGCAGCCATTGTCTCCATCAGCACGCTGAACACCTTCTACCTCTGGACCTTCATCAGCTCCAGCATCGTCAACCTCTTCGTCCCCAGCGGCGGCGGCCAGTGGGCCGTCCAGGGACCCGTCGCAATGAAATCGGCTGAGATGATGGGCGCCAGCTACATAAAGTCCGCCCTGGCCGTGGCCTACGGCAATACCTGGACGAACATGCTGCAGCCCTTCTGGGCCATAGCGCTCCTCGGCATCACGGGACTGAAGGCACGGGACGTGATCGGCTACGCCACAGCCGTGATGATCCTGAGCTTCCTTGTTTTCGCCCTTCCACTCCTGTTCCTTCCGGTGTAGGATAGGCAACAGAGCAAGCAGCCTCGCCGGAATATACTGAACGAAAGGAAGTGGAACGATTGTCCGAAAAGGGTTTTCGCCTGGAAGAAGCGACCGTGCGGCAGATTCACGAGGCCATGAAGCGCGGTGAGACATCCTGCAGGGCCATCACGGAAGAGTATATCCGCCGCATTGAAGCCTATGACAGGAAAGGGCCTTCGCTGAAAGCAGTCATCCTGGTCAACCCGAACGCGGTGAAGGAGGCCGAGCAGCACGACCGAACCATCAGGGAGAAAGGGCCCGTCGGTCCCCTCCACGGCATCCCGGTCCTGCTCAAGGACAACGTCGAGACCGGGGATATGGTCACCACCAGCGGTTCGCTTTCGCTGAAAGACTACCTGCCAGACGATGACGCCTTCCTGACGAAGCGCCTCAAGGCGGCGGGGGCGATCATTCTCGCGAAGGCGAACATGCACGAGTTCGCCGTGTGGGGGGAGAGCGTGAGCTCCATCCTCGGCCAGGTGCTCAACCCTTACGACCTCACCCGGACGCCGGGAGGGTCGAGCGGCGGCACCGGCGCCGGCATGGCGGCAAACTTCGCCGCCGTTGGCATCGGCACCGACACCATCAATTCCATCCGTTCGCCTTCATCGGCGTGCGCGTGCGTTGGCATCCGCCCCACGATCGGCCTGGTGAGCCGCGACGGTGTCTCCCCCTACTCTTTCGATCAGGATACGGCGGGCCCCATCTGCCGGACGGTCGAGGACGCCGTTCTGGTCCTCGACGCCATCGCAGGATACGATCCGGCCGACTCCGAGACGGCGTGGTCGGTCGGCAATGTCCCCGCAACCTACACGGAATACCTCTGCAAGGACGGCCTGAAGGGAAAGCGTATCGGCGTCCTCCGGAGCCTCTTCGGCGACAAGCCGGAGCACGAGGACGTGAACGCCGCCATGAAGCGGAGCCTCGACGCAATGAAAGAGTCCGGAGCCGTCCTCGTCGAAGTCAACGAGCCTATCGATACGAACTACCTGGCATCGAAGGTCAGCGTCCATCTTCATACGCTCAAAGACGACCTGGAGAGCTATTTGAAAAGCCTCGGGCCGAAGTCGAAGTACCATACACTGGACGCCCTCATCGCCTCCGGCGAGATCCATCCGGGCATCGTGGAGAACATGAAAACTGCGGCGGGCTTGAGCAAGGACAGCGACGAATACCGGGCGCGCACGCTCAAACGTCTTGCGCTCAGGACGCAGGTCATGAAGCTGATGGCCGACCTCGGTCTCGACGCTCTTGTCTACCCGCACCAGAAGCGCCTCGCCGTACCCGTGGGCGAATCCCAGGTGGAGCGGAACGGCGTCCTCGGATCGGCTACGGGCTTCCCGGCCATCACGCTCCCCGCCGGTTTCTCCCGGCCGTCGGCAAGCGCGCCGATTGGAGTTCCCATTGGCCTTGAGCTATTGGGCCGGCCCTGGAGCGAAGGAACCCTCATCTCCATAGCCTACGCTTTTGAACAGCTCACCGGTTTCCGGAAACCGCCCTTCAGCACTCCACCGCTTTCCTGAGGTACAATAGGGGACGGACCGGGGGGAGACCTTAAGGTCTCCCCCCTTTCACTTTTTCGGGCGGCCGCAGCCGGAGACGGCTTCCCGCCTGCAGGGAGGAAATCGGATGAAGACCTATGTCATAGGGCTCGTTCCGGGCCCCGTTTCGGTGCCGGAGGAGTTCCGGAGAGCCTATCTCGAGAATTTGGGCAGCGCCGACCTCGAGGAGGAGTTCTTTCTCCTCTGCGAAGAGGCCGAAGGCCTGCTCCGGCAGCTTCTGAAGACACAAAATCCGGTGACGATCCAGAGCGGCGAGGCCATGTCCGTCCTCTGGGGGGCCCTGAAAAGCTGCCTCCTGCCGGGAGACAGGCTGCTGGCCGTCTCCAACGGCGTCTTCGGCCGGGGGTTCGGCGAGATGGGGCAGGCCCTCGGCATGGAGGTCCGGATCGTGGAGGCTCCCGAGGGCGAATTCCTCGATCCGGAGGTCATCAGGAGGGAAACCCTGTCCTTCCGGCCCCGTATGATCACCGCGGTCCACTGCGAAACGCCCGGCGGCCTGCTGAACCCCGTCGCTCCCCTGGGAGAAATCGCTGAAGAGGCCGGAGCCCTTCTCTGCGTGGACTACGTGGCCAGCGCCGGCGGCGCCGATGTGCGCACCGACGGGTGGGGCATCGACATCGGCCTCCTGGGGAGCCAGAAAGTCCTTTCCCTTCTTCCCGACCTCTCCATGGCGGCGGTGAGCCCGAAAGCCTGGAAGGCCATGGAGCGGGTGAACTACCAGGGATACGACGCCCTCCTCCCCTGGAGGGACGGGGTGAGGAACCGGTACCTTCCCTACACTTTCAACTGGCATGCCCTGAGCGCCCTCAGGCTCTCCCTGCTCCGGCTGCTCGGGGAAGGCCTGGAAGCTTCCTTCGGGCGCCATGAGAGGACAGCCCGGTACTGCCGGGAACGGCTTGCGGCCATGGACGTGTCCCTCTACCCGAAGCGGCAGGAACTCTGCTCCCCAACGGTGACCGCCGCCCTCGTGCCGGAAGGGTGGACATGGAAGAAGCTTGACGGCGCCCTCAGGGAACGGGGAATGGCGGTTGGGGGCAGCTACGGCCCCCTGGCGGGAAAAGTGTTCCGCATCGGGCACATGGGATCCCAGGCAGACATGGAGCTGGTGAAAAAAGGTATGGATGTCCTGGAGGACGTCCTCGGAGGAAAGTAAACAATCGAACGTTCCGGACGGAAAGAAAGGGGTACTGCCATGAAAATACTTCGGAAAAGCATTCTTGCGGTCCTTGCGGTCCTTGTTCTCGCGACGGCGGCCTTCGCCTCCGGCGGCAGGCTCACCCTGCTGTCGATGAACGACATCCACGGGCACATCTACCCGGAAGACGGCGCAGGAGGCCTCGCCAAGGCCGCCACGGTGATCGAGGCGATCCGGGGGGAAAACCCCGGGAACACGCTCCTTTTTGAAATCGGCGACGTGAACGAAGGCCCCCTGTTCTTCTACTTCCACGGCCACGCCGAGATGAGGGGGCTCTCCCTGCTCGCCACCGACGGGGGCACCCTCGGCAACCACGAGTTCGACCTCGGCGAGGACGTGTTGTTCGAAACGGTGTCCCGGGCCCGGTTTCCCGTGGTGGTCTCCAACCTGAGGCTCAGGGACGGCGGTCCGGCCCCCTTCCCCACCCACGGAATCAAAAAGACCGCCGACGGGCTCACCGTCGGTTTCTTCGGCCTCGTTACCCCCGAACTGGGCGCCATGACCTCGGGAAGGGGCAATTTCCGCGCCGGGCAGGACCTCCCCTCGGAGGCGGAACGGATGGTGAATCTCCTCCGCCGGGAGGGGTGCAACGCCATAGTGCTCCTGAGCCACTGCGGCCTTGACGTGGACCGCATGATCGCCCGGTCCGTGGCGGGAATTTCCGCCATCCTCGGGGGACACAGCCACACGCTCATGGAGCGGGAAGAATTCGTGGAGGGTCCCGGCGGATGGGTCACCGTCATAGGCCAGGCGGGATCATACGCCAGGTACCTTGGGAGGATGGACCTTGTCCTTTCGGAAGGCATGGCGAACAGGGAAGGAACATCATGGCGGGCAATTCCCCTGGGGAAGGACATCCCCGAGGATCTCCGGGTCGCCCTGCTGATCGAACCCTTCCGGGAGCGGCTGAAGGAGAAGCTGGACATCCCTCTCGCTCCCCAGCCCGAAGACTTCGACGCCCGGAGGGAGATCCTGCGGACCGGGGAAGCTCCCCTGGGGAACTTCCTTGCCGACGCCTTCCGGTGGAAGGCTGGGGCCGACGTGGCCTTTATCGCAGGGGGCAGCATCCGAGGGGACCGGATCTACCCTGCGGGATCCGCCACCTACGCCACCCTCACGAACATGATGCCCTTCGGGGGCTCCCTGTGGAAGGGATCCCTCTCCGGCAGCGACCTGCTACTGGTGCTTGAAACGTCCGCTTCGGGCTACGCCCTGGGCGAAGAGAACTACGACGCTGCCATGAGGGTTCCCACCGGGGGTTTTCTCCAGGTCTCCGGGCTGAGGTTCTCCATCGACCCGAAAAGGCAGCCCCTGCTCATCGACAACAACGGAATCGTCCGCACTCAGGGGTCCAGGCTCGTGAAGGCCGAGGTGCAGCAGCCCGACGGGTCGTGGGCTCCCGTGGACCCGGGAAAAACCTACACCGTCGCCACCACCGACTGGACGGCGGGGGGCGGAGACAAGCACTACATCCTGAAGAAGAACGGCTCCGCCTTCTCCTCCATGGAGCAGATGTACCTCGAGGCGGCGGCAGACTATGTCCGTTTCCTGAAAGAAATGCGCGGGGAAGCGGAAGGCAGGATCACCATTCTTCGATGACGGGGGCGGATTTCGTGGAAAGAACGACGGTCGGATACGAAAAACTGAAATCCTACGTGGCGGACATGCTGGAAAAAGGCCTCGGCTATTCCAGGGAGACCGCGGAGACAGGAGCCTGGGTCCTCGTGGAGGCCGACGCCCGGGGACATGCGTCCCACGGCGCTGCACGGGTCGAGCTCTACCATGATCTTATCGCCAGCGGAAAAGCCGACCCCCACGGGCAGCCGGAAATCGTGCATGAAACCCCCGTTTCTCTGGTCGTGAGCGGGAACAACGGTTCCGGATTCGCTGCGGCGAAAATGGCCATGGAAAGGACCATCGAAAAGGCCCGGCAGAACGGCACCTGTATGACCGCCGTCAGGGATTCCGGCCACTTCGGCATGGCGGGGGTCTGGGCGGAGATGGCCGCCGACGCGGGAATGATGGGGGTCGCCCTCACCAATACCATCCGTGCGGCCATTCCCCTCTTCGGCCGGGAGCGCCTGCTGGGGACCAATCCCATCTGCGTGGCCATTCCCCGGGGGAAAAAGCCCCACTTCATGCTCGACATGGCCACCACCACCGTGGCCATGGGCAAGGTGGAAGTGGCGGCCCGCCGCAGCGGGACCATGCCGGAGGGATGGTTCGTCGACGAAAACGGAAAGGACCTCTGCGACGCGGTGCGGGCCCTGGAGATAGGCCGCATGGGGGCAAGCCCCTACGGGGGGATCCTCTTCCTCGGAGGGAGCGGGGAAACCCTGGGAGGCCACAAGGGATACGGCCTCGGCCTTCTCGTGGAACTGCTCACCGCCGGCATCTCCCTCGGCGCCCCCACCTTCGACTCCTATTCCGAGCGGTGCGGCATCTGCCACTATTTCCAGGCCACCCGCCTGGACCTCTTCGGCGACAGTTCGGCCATCCAGGAGCACGTGGAATACATCCTCGAAAAGCTCCGCACCGGTCCGAAGGCCGAAGGGCACGAGAGGATATACATCCACGGGGAAAAGGAATATGAACGGCGGCTGAAGTCCCTGGAAGAGGGGGTGTATCTCGACCCCGCCACATGGAAGAAACTTGACGGATACGCGGCCCTCTTCGGGATGCCCCGGCTGGAACCCTGAAAGGAGGATGACGGTTATGGACGTCTATCTTGGTCTGGACATCGGCACTACCAACATCAAGATGACCCTGGCCGACGGGGAGGGAAAAGTGGTGGAAAGCCGCTCCCACCCCCTCGGAATGTCCTCTCCTGGCCCCGCCTGGGCCGAGCAGGATCCTGAGGACTGGTGGACCGGAGTGACGGAGCTGCTCTCTTCCGTGCCGGGGAACGTCCGGGTGGTCGGGATCGGCCTTTCCGGGCAGATGCACACCCTCGTGCCGGTTGACCGGGATGGAAGGGTGCTGCGGAAGGCGATCCTCTGGTGCGACCAGCGAACCGCCGCGGAGTGCGCCGAGGCCGAGGCCGCCCTCGGCGGGGAGTCCCGGGTTGTGGAGATGACGGGGAACCTCATCTACCCCGGGTTTACGCTGCCGAAAATCCTCTGGATCAGGAAGCACGAGCCCGAGGTCTACCGGAAGATAGCCACATGCTACATCGCCAAGGATTACATCGGGTGGCGCCTCACCGGCGAACGGGCCTCGGAATGGTCCGACGCCTCGGGAAGCGCCTGCTGGGACGTTTCGGCCCGGAAATGGAGGAGCGATCTCCTCGAAGCCCTGGGCGTGGACGAAGGGTGGCTCCCCCCCGTAAAGGGATCGGCGGAAATCCGGGGGACCCTCAGGCCCGAACTGGCGCGGCGCCTCGGCTGGGGAGAGACGAACGTGGTCTGCGGAGGGGCCGACAACGCCGTATCCGCCTTCGGGCTGGGCATAGGTTCTCCCGGAGACTGCATGATCTCCATCGGCACCTCCGGAACGGTCCTCGCCATTACCGAGTCCACGGCCCCCGACCCGACCGGACGGCTCCATTTCTTCAATTCCGTCCTTCCCGGCCAGTCCTACTACATGGGGTGCATGCTCGCCGCCGCCGCGTCCCTGAACTGGTTCCGGGACACCATGGGGAGGGATCTCACCTGGGACGGCATCGGGAAGGCGGTCGAAGAGGTGCCCCCGGGCGCGGGGGGGATGCTCTGGCTTCCCTACCTCAACGGCGAGCGCACCCCCCACAGGAACCCGAACGCGAGAGGGGTGCTCTACGGCCTGTCCTCCATGAGCGACAGACGCCATGTTTTCCGGTCGGTCATGGAGGGGATCACCTACGGGCTGCGGGATTCCTTCGATCTGGTCCGGGCAGCAACCCCGGTAAAGCGGGTCATCATGGCGGGAGGCGGGGCAAAAAGCCCGACCTGGCGAAAAATGACCGCCTCGGTGATCGGCTTCCCCGTCTCCGTACCGGAGGCGGACGAAGGGGGAGCCTACGGAGCGGCCATGCTTGCCGCCCTCGGAGGCGGCCTTACCGTGAACGAGGTGAGAGGGTGGACCGGGATCCGCGAAACGGTGCAGCCTAACAGCTCTGAAAAGGAAGCCTACGACAGGGGGTACGTTCAGTTCCGGGCGCTCTACCGGGACCTCAGGGATCGGTTCGACGCCACGGCGGAAAACGCTGCCAAATAAGACCCGGGGCGGGCTCAGAGCCCGCCCCGGTTATTTATACCCGTCACTCTTCCCCGTCGGGTATGTTCTCCAGGTCCTCCTCCCACGGGGCGGAACTTCCGTCGCTCGGGGCCCGGTAGTCCCCCCGGGGGGAAAGGGACCCTCCCGATCCGACCTTGGGACCGTCGGGAACACAGGACCGCTTGTACTGGCTCAATTTGAAAAACCGGCGGAGAAAGACGGAAAGCCAGTGCTTTATTTCGGAAAGGGTGTACTCCGTCCGCCGCCCGGGGAGGATGTCGGGCCACACGCCCGCTGCAGCGTCCCGCCAGGCGGATTGCGCCAGGAAGGCAACCTTGGACGGGAGATAGCCGTACCTCAGGATGTAGAACAGGTTGAAGTCCTGCAGCTCGTAAGGACCGATGACGGCCTGGGTGCTCTGGGACGGGCCGTCCTCCGCGGATCCCGGCACAAGTTCCGGGCTGATCTCCGTTCCGAGGACGGCTTCCAGCACCGGGGACACTTCCTGGCCGAGAACACCGCTTGCGGCAACCCACCGGACGAGATACTGGATGAGAGTCTTGGGGAGGCCGGCGTTCACGTTGTAGTGGGACATGTGGTCCCCCACGCCGTAGGTGCACCAGCCTAGGGCGAGCTCGCTGAGGTCGCCGGTGCCCACCACCATGGCGTTCCGGGCGTTGGCGATCCGGAAGAGGACCGACGTC
>JAPXRK010000035.1:4176-10246 GCA_033813575.1 Synergistales bacterium | reverse complement strand
AGGCACATCACTCTTCCAATCCGCCTGGACAGGGATGAACCCGTTTTTCCCGAAGGATCATTTCTCGAAGCGGTTGAAAAGGAAAAGCCGGCCCTTGTGCTTATCGATACGCCGAACAACCCCACCGGAGTCAGCCTGTCCCCTTCTTTTATCGGAGATGTGATTGCCCGGAGTGAATCCTTCGTTGTCATTGATGAAGCATACGGAGAATTCGCGGAGACTTCTTTTCTGGCCGGTCTTTCGGGAAAGCGGATTCCCGACAGAGTTCTTGTTCTGAAAACGCTCTCAAAAGCATGGGGAATGGCGGGAGTGCGCTTCGGATGGGCGTACTGCGGCACTTCTGCCGCATCCGCTCTCGAAGAGACAAGAAGCCCCTTCAATGTCGGGATTTTTTCGGAAGCTGTGGCGGAAGTCGTCCTTGATCATCCCGAGGTTGCGTCCTTCACGGCCGAGAGAGTGAAAAAACTGAGGGAATTTGTACGGAAAAGGATCAATACCCTTGAAGGATGGAAAGCTTTCAGGAGCGACGGAAATTTCCTTTTGCTGCGGATCCCTTTTTCGGAAGGTGTGGTCCGTTCTGCAGCGGAAGAGGGCTTTTGTTTCAAGTTCCTTGATCTGGCGCCGGAAACAGGTGATGGGCAATGCTGGATCAGGCTGACGATCGGGACAGAGGATGAAATGGCTGAAGTTCTTCGTTTCTTTTCTTCAGTGGGGGAAAAATCCGGAACGGTTTAGAAGCCGAGGAGGTGCCATTGATGGTCGAAAAATGGAAGGATAAATTAACGGATCAGCTCTGCCAAGCGCTTCTCTCCCTCGAAACTCCGGAGGAGATTTACAGTTTCCTCGAAGACGTGGCGACCATAGGGGAAATCAGGGCCCTGGCCCAGCGTCTTGAAGTATCGCGCCTCCTGAGCGAAGGGTATACCTATCCACAGATTGCTCAGCAGACAGGCGCAAGCACCGCGACGATCAGCAGAGTGAAAAAATTCCTGGAATACGGAGCTGATGGCTACAAAATTGTGCTTGAAAGGCTGCGGAATGAAGAATCCTGAAAATTGCCGGTAAAAAACGGGACCCTCATGAGAGGGTCCCGTTTTTTACGCTATAGGGACAGAGCATGGCGATGAGGCATTTCCCGCAGGCCGGTTTTCTTGCACCGCAAATGCCTCTGCCGTGTTCAATGATATTGATGTGCCCTCCGTAAAAACGCTCCCGGGGAACCCATTCCTCGAGGAGGATCTGCATCTCTTCCGGGGCGGTCTTTTCCGAAACCCATTCCATGCGCCTGCAGAACCTTGCAATGTGGGTGTCCACAGGAAAAGCCGGTTTCCCGAGATCGAACAGCATGACGCAGGCGATGGTTTTTGCGCCGATTCCCGGCAGCGAAGAAAGGAATTCCTTGACCTTGCTGCCATCCCAGAGCTTGAGCTCCTTCAGCGAGTAGGCTCCGAAGGTTTTCCTGATCGTTTCCAGGATGAGGAGCATTCTCTCCGATTTTGTCCTTGACAGCCCGGCGGGCCTGATGCATTCGGCGATGTCTTCCTGGGAAGCCGCCGCGGCGACTTCCCATTCAGGGAAACGGGCCCTGAGGGCGGCAAAAGCCCGGTCCCTGTTCCGGTCGTTGGTGTTCTGGGAAAGAAGGGTCAGCAGAAGCCCGTCGAGGGGTTCATCGTGGGCAAGGTCCGGAGGAGCCGATTCATTCCCCCACATCTTTTCCAGACCGTCAAAAACCTTGTCGATTGAAACGGGGCGGGGAAGGTTACTCTTCGTCATCGTTGTTGTCTTCTTCCGCCTCGAGCTTGTATTTTTTCTTAAGTTTAGCCCCTTCCTTCATCCATTTCTTCAGCCTGTTTTTCACTTTCCGGTGGATGGTGGACGGGGAGACGCCGGTCAGCAGCTCGATTCCTTCGTCGATGGTCTTTACGGAGAAGACGGAGAACCTGCCGGCCTTCACCTCTTCCAGGACTTTTGCCTCGAGCATGAGATGGCGGACGTTCTGGACTGGGATTATTACGCCCTGCTCCCCTGTGAGGCCCCGGTGTTCGCAGTACTGGAAAAAACCTTCGATTTTCTCGTTGACTCCGCCGATGGGCTGAATGTTGCCGAACTGGTCCACCGAACCGGTCACGGCGAATCCCTGTTTCAGGGGGACGCCGGAAAGGGCGGAAAGAAGGCAATACAACTCTGTTGAAGAGGCGCTGTCTCCCTCGATGCCTCCGTACATCTGTTCGAAGGTGATGCGGGCCGAGAGGGAGAGGGGCATGTCCTGGGCATATTTCCGACCGAGGTAGCTCGTCAGGATGAGCAGTCCCTTGTTGTGGATCGGTCCCGTGAGCTTCACTTCCCGTTCGATGTTGACAACGCCTTCCTGCCCCATGTAGACGTTTGCGGTGATCCTGGAGGGGTGGCCGAAGCGGTAGTCCATGAGATCCACCACGGAGAGGCCGTTGATCTGGCCGACGATTTCCCCGGACGTGTCTATCCTGATGACCCCGTCCTCGTAGGCCCTGGCGATCCGTTCCTGGATCAGGTTCGAACGGAACTTCTTCTCCTCCACGGCCTTCCGTACGTGCTGACCTGTGACGAGGGGGGCTCCGTCGGCTTTTGCCCATGCCGATGATTCAACGATGACTTCGGTAATTTTGTTGAACTCGGTGGATATTCTTTCCTGGTCGTCGGCTACCCTGCTCGACCAGTCGATGACCTCCGCCACTCCGGAAGCGTCGAAGGGAAGACCGTTCTCCCGCTTCAGGCAGGTGGCGATAAACTGGGCCATCTGCCGTTCCGTCTCGGGAGTTCTCTGCATGTCCGTGTCGAAATCGGCCTTGATCTTGAACATCTTCTGGAACTCGGGATCGTAATACTGAAGCAGGGCGTACAGATACGGCGTCCCCACCATGACGACCTTAAACCGGATTGGGAGAGGCTGGGGCCTCAGGGAAGAGACGGGCACCGCTCCGTACTGTTCCCCAAGGTTCTCGATGTTCGCCTCTCCGGTCCTGAGAACCCGCTTGAGCGCTTCCCAGGACATGAAGTTAAGAAGGACTTTCTCCGCATCCAGAACGAGAAATCCGCCGTTGGCCTTCTGGAAGGCTCCGGGGACGATCTTTCTGAAGTCGGTATACAGATACCCCTGGCGGCTTTCATATTCTACCTTGCCGGAGAGATTGTAATATGTCGGGTTTGTCTCCCATATGACGGGGGAACCGTGCTCGGGATCGTTGCAGACGAAGACGTTCACCGTATATCGGGTAAAGTCGATATCGGCGTTTTCGTCTTTCGCCGCTGCGACGAAGATGTTGAAGTTGTCAATGATATCTTCCGTCAGGTCGTCGATCCATGAACAGAGGACTTCGGTTGTACCGAATTTCTCCTTAACGTCCTGGAGATAGGGGGTTATGGCGTTTCTGCAGATTTCCGCCTCCAGCTTGACGATACGCTCCTTGAGCCCTTTCTCCAGGTCGCGGATTCTCCGGAGGGTGTCCAGGGTTTTCTGGGAGACTTCTTCCGATTTCTTCTGCCAGGACTTCTGCTCCTCTTCGGAAAGGGCCTCGAACTCCTCCTGCTGGATTTCACGCTTGATTTTTTCTCCGTTCTCGCCTCCCTCTTCGGTGAGGGGAATATTGACGAATCCCTGGGGAGTCCTCTTCAGGGAGAATTCCTTCTCGGCCGCCCAGCCCTTCACTTCTTCCATGAGCTGGTTGACCTCTTCCTGGAACTCTTTCACCAGCTGCGCTTTGGCGTCTTCGTACTGGCTCTTCTCGAAAGCCTTGCTGATGGCGACCTTGAGTTCTTCGAGAAGATCATCAAAGGCTGCGCCGAGGGCCTTCCCCTTTCCTGCCGGGAGATTTATCGCCAGGGGCTGTCCAGGGTCGTCAAAGTTGTACACATAAACCCAGTCGTCCGGGGCGGCCCTTTTGGCCGCCGCTGCCTTGAGCCGCTCGAGGGAGTAGGTTGTTCTGCCGCTGCCCGGGTTTCCCAGGACAAAAATGTTGTACCCCTTGCTCTCCACTTCGAGCCCGAACGAAATGGCGGAAACGGCCCGTTTCTGGCCGACAAATTCCTGCAGGGGTTGAAGGTCCTCGGTCGTCGTGAAGCCGAGAGACCCGATATCGGTCCTTTTTCGGAGCTGTTCCAGTGAAAGCTGTTTCCCGACAGTTCGTTTTGCCATAGAGATATCCTCCCGGAATATGTCATGTATTCAGTTGCTTTTTCAGCAGTCAATTCCTTTTCTGGCCAGGATTCCCTTTCTGTAGGGGTGTTTTACCTCGGCCATGTCCGTTACCAGGTCGGCGAGTTCAATCAGTTCCTTGGGGGGATTCCTTCCGGTGAGCACTACTTCCACATGGAGCGGTTTTTGCCGGAGAAGGTCCACCACTTCACCAAGCGGAAGAAGCCCAAAAGACAGGGCAACATTGATTTCGTCAAGGATCACCAGGTCATAACAGCCCGACAGCAGGACCTGCCGGGCCGCCCGGAGCCCTTTTTCCGCTTCCGCATAATCCACGGGATCGATGCTTCCGGGGTAAATATAATCCGGCCTTCCCGTCTGAATGAGTTTTACTCCGGGAAGAAAGGAGAGCCCCCGGACTTCGCTGTACACCCACCCCTTCATGAACTGGATGAAAGCGGTTTTTCCGCCGCATCCTGCCATGCGGACCACAAGTCCCAGGGCGCTGCTGGTTTTTCCTTTGCCTTCGCCCATGTAAACATGGATGAGACCGAAGTCCAAAAGAGACATAGCTTCATCACCCCGTCCCACTATGCACCTTTTTCTTTGTATATTACAATGCAATCAGATTGGAGGTTTGTCAATGCTTTCCCATAGAAAGATTCTCGTCTCCGGCATCGTTCAGGGTGTCGGATTTCGTCCTTTTTGCGCCCGGCTGGCCGAAAGGCTTGGCCTTGCCGGTTCAGTCAGAAACACTTCCGGAGGGGTGGAGATCGAGCTCACGGGCGAACCGGAGATTTTGGACAGTTTTTTCAAGTCTCTTTCCTCCGAAAACCCTCCCGCTTCCGTTATCACTTCCGCAGTCGTTCTCGAGAACCGGCCGGCGTCAGGCCCGGGCGGGACCGCGTTCCGGATCCTCGGGAGCAAAAAGGAGGAAGAGCAATCCGTGCTTATCCCGCCTGATCTTGCGGTCTGTGAAGACTGTACCGCAGAGATGCGGGATCCCTCCGACAGGAGATACAGGTACCCCTTCATCAACTGCACGAACTGCGGTCCCAGGTACACGATAATACGGGATCTTCCCTACGACAGGCCGAAAACGGCGATGGCTCCTTTTGCCATGTGTCCTTCCTGCAGCCGGGAATATCACGACTCCTCCGACAGGAGGTTCCACGCGCAGCCAAACGCCTGCTTCGAATGCGGTCCCTCTGTCTGGCTGGCCGACAGCGGGGGAACGGTTCTCTGCCGGGGCGATGAGGCCGTCGGGAAATGCTCCGCCCTTCTCGATGAGGGCAGGATAATTGCCGTCAAAGGTATCGGGGGGTTCCACATCGCATGCACTCCCTTCAGTGACGAGGTGGTGGCCCGGCTGCGGCAGAGAAAGGGGAGAAAGGACAAACCTTTCGCCGTGATGGCCTCTTCCATCGAAGAGGCTGAGAGAATGGCGCACATACCGGCAAGTGCCCGGGAATTGATGCTTTCCCCGAGAAAACCCATTGTTCTCTGCTGCCGGAGAGCGGAGTACCCGTTGTCGGACCTTGTTGCTCCGGGACAGAAAACGGTGGGGATTCTCCTTCCCTATTCACCGCTCCACCATCTCATCCTCGAGGAAAAGAAAGCCCTGATCATGACCAGTGCCAATTTTTCAGATGAGCCTATTGTTTCCTCGAACGAGAAAGCCCTTTCAGTCCTTTCCGGTATCGCTGACTTTTTCCTGCTCCACGACAGGGAGATATACATGGCCATCGATGATTCCGTAGCCGCTCCCCTTGGACGGTCATACTTCCTTCTCCGGAGAGCGAGAGGGTATATTCCGGCTCCGATGGCTCTTCATGCTGATTCGCCCGTAATCTTCGGAGCGGGTGCGGAAATGAAGTCTTCTTTTTGCGTTTCCAAGGG
>JAPXRK010000035.1:0-4166 GCA_033813575.1 Synergistales bacterium | reverse complement strand
ATCTGCTGTTTCCGGGACAATATCTCGGAGACATGAAACAGAGAGAAACGGCGGTCTATTACGGGCGGGCCATGAAGCACTTCCTGACGCTGTACGAACTCACGCCTGAATATCTTGCCCATGATCTGCACCCACAGTTTCTTTCTACAGCAACTGCTCTAGGGAACCTCCCCGGCTTCACGGGAGAAAAGCTGGCGGTACAGCATCATCATGCCCATCTCGCCGCCTGCCTTCTCGAAAACGGGGTCAGGGGCCCGGCCATCGGCGCGATTTTCGACGGTACCGGATACGGGCAGGACGGAACTGTATGGGGGGGAGAATTCCTTGTGGGCGACTTTGCGGGTTTTTCACGGAGAGGTCACTTTCTCCCTTCCCGCCTTCCGGGAGGTGACGCCTCCGTTATGGAGCCCTGGCGGTATGGGCTCTCCCTTCTCGCAGAGGTCCTGGGAGAAGAAACGGCACTGCAAGCGGGAGAGAAACTCTGGCCGGGCAGAAAAGACATGATCCCCCTGATTCTATCTGTTCTCCGGATCTCTCCGCTCACGACGTCCTGCGGAAGATTTTTCGACGGAGTTGCCGCACTTCTCGGCCTCGTCGAAAGAATTACCTTTGACGGGCAGGCTGCCATGGCTCTTGAAGGGATTGCGGAAGGAGGAAGGCTTAGTGCTCCTTTTTCAGTCGAACGGCGGGATGGACGCTTCATCCTAGACTGGAGACCGGCAGTCCGCTGGGTAACGGAAAACTGCGGTACGATGAGGAAGGAACTTGTCGCCGGCGCTGTCCATACCGGACTTGCCCGCGGAGTGGCCGAAATATGCGGCTACCTGGCCGAAGAAACAGGGATAAGGGATGTAGCTCTTTCAGGAGGCGTCTGGCAGAACAGAAGGTTGACCGCATCGGTACGAAAGCTCCTTTGGGAAAAGGGACTTAATCCCCTGCTCCACAAGCTTGTCCCTCCAAACGACGAGTGCGTTTCCGTCGGTCAGGTGGCTATTGGGGCGGAACGGTGGAAGAAGAAATGAAAAGGCAAGGCGGGGAGAAAGGACTTCCCCGCCTTGCCGTCCCGTGTTCTTTTTTTCTCAGATGGTGCTGTATTCGATACCGCTGACTTTTGAGAGTTCAGAAAGTTTTTTCTGCTTGTGGATACTGTCCACAAAGCGGATGGTACCGCTTCTCGATCTCATGACCATGGAACTGGTGTGAATCTCCCGCCCTTCGTAACGGACTCCCTTCAAAAAGTCACCGTCGGTCACTCCGGTGGCGGCGAAGAACACGTTATCCCCCCTGACGAGGTCGTTGATGGAAAGAACCTGGTCCAGATCGAGGCCTCTTTTCCTGCTTTCCGCTATATCCTCGTCATTTCTCGGCCAGAGTTTGCACTGCATGTTGCCTCCCTGGCACTTGATCGCGCAGGCCGTAATAACGGCTTCGGGAGATCCGCCTATACCAATGAGGAGATCCGCTCCACCCCGGTCCTTGCATGTGAGAAGGGCTCCGCCTATGTCTCCGTCCGGGATGAGCTTGATTCTTGCTCCGACGCTCCGTATGCGGCTTTTCAGCTCTTCGTGCCGGGGACGGTCAAGGATGACCACCGTTATGTCGTCGAGAGCCTTTCCCTTTGCCTTGGCAACGCGGGCCACGTTTTCCTCGGGAGTGAGGTTTATGTCGATTACGTCAGCCGCTTCGGGGCCGACGACGAGCTTGTTCATGTAGTAGATGTTCTTGGGGTTGAACATGGTCCCCCGTTCAGAAACGGCAACGACGCTGATCGCTCCGGTTAAGCCGAGCGCAGTGAGCCGGGTCCCGTCGATGGGATCGACCGCAATGTCAACTTCGGGAGCCTGCTCCGCTCCCAGCTTCTCTCCGTTGTAGAGCATGGGTGCTTCGTCTTTTTCCCCTTCGCCGATCACAACCACCCCGGACATGCTCACGGTGTTGAGAATGTACCTGAGGGCATTCACCGCCGCACCGTCAACGGCGTTCTTGTCTCCCCGTCCCATCCATCGTCCCGCTGCCATGGCGGCGGCTTCCGTCGCCCTAACCAGCTCGAGCGCAAGGTTCCTGTCAGCAGCAAACATAGTATCTCCTCCCGAATAGATTGTATGTTGCCCTGTTACCGGCGGAAACGTGCGAATATCTCGTCAACCCAGCGGAAATAATGATTTGTTGAAAAAAGTTCACCCAGCTCCTCCTGGGTAATACGGGATGCGATCCGATCATCTTCCAGAAGCAGCTCCCGGAATGGTTTCCCCCCGGACCAGCATTTCATCGCGTTTTCCTGAACAATGGCGTAGGCCTCTTCCCTCGGAAGGTCGAATCGCTCCACGAGATCAAGAAGAACGCGCTGGCTGAAAACAAGCCCCCGGGTTATATCCAGATTTTCTCTCATTTTTGAAGTATTAACAACCATATTTTTCACAATATATGTCATCTTGGAGAGCATATAGGTGATCAGGTGAAAAGCATCCGGCCAGATGATTCTCTCCGCCGAAGAATGGCTGATGTCCCGTTCATGCCAGAGGGTCATGTTCTCCATGGCGGTGATGGCGTATCCTCTCAGGAGCCGGCTCATTCCGGAAATGCGTTCGCACAGGATGGGATTTCTCTTGTGGGGCATGGCGCTCGATCCTTTCTGCTTTGCGCCGAAGGGTTCCATTGCCTCCATAACTTCTGTACGCTGCAGATGACGGATTTCTGTTGCAAAACGGTCGAGAGCTCCTCCGAGAAGGGCGAGAGTATTCATGGCGTTGCTGTGACGGTCTCTCTGGAGAATCTGTGTTGACACGAGAGACGGTTTGAGCCCGAGAAGATCGCATACTCTCCGCTCCACGGAAGGTTCGCAGTGGGCGTAGGTTCCCACTGCCCCGGAAATCTTCCCGTAGCTGACCTGCTCCTCGGCAAGTTCAAGCCTTTCGGTGTCCCGTTGCAGCTGATAGAGCCAATTGAGAAGTTTCAGCCCGAAGGTGGTTGGTTCACCGTGGATCCCGTGGGTGCGCCCGACACAGGGAGTGTATTTGAATTCCTCTGCCCGTCGTGCAATAACATCCATAAGGGCGGCCGTTTTTTCTTTCACAATGGAAAAAGAGCGCTTCAGCGACAGGGAAGACGCTGTATCAATCACGTCGCTGCTTGTCAGGCCGAGGTGGATGTATCGGCCGTTTTCCCCGACTTTTTCTGCGACCGCCGAGACGAACGCGATCATATCATGGTGCACCTGTTCTTCGATTTCGTTGATCCTTCCGATGTCGAAGGAGGCTTTTTCGCAGATGTCAGCGTAGGCGTCCCCGGGGATGACTCCTTTTTCCATCCAGACCCTGCAAACGGCAAGCTCCACTTCGAGCCAGGCGCTGAACTTGTTCTCCTCGCTCCAAATGGAATTCATTTCTGCAGTTTGGTACCTCGCGATCATTGTATGTTCCTCCTCGATTCCATTTCCTGGACCCATTGTTTTCTGACGGCTGAAAGAAACTCGTCGTACAGACCCTGAGCAAAATCGGGAAAGGTGCAGTCAAAAGGCTCCCATTTTTTATGCATGAAACGGAGGGTAACTTCTCCGTGAATTCCGTCTCCGATGTATACCCTGTGGGCGTGGTCCTTCGTCGACGCAAGCACCAGACGTGCTCCGTTCACGTATCCGGGGTCGATGTTCACCGTTCTCTGTAAACCGCTCTCGCTCTCGAGGCGGCAGGCGGTCCATTTCCACCTCGGTAGGTCTCCTCCGTCCCGAAGGCCCTGAAATGAAAGAAACCGGCGGTACAGGACAGGAGAAATATCTTTGTAATAATCCGTGACTGTAAAAAGGAACTCAGAACTTATCAGTTCCGGGGTTCCCCAAAGGGCGGATAGCTTTTCCTCAACCCACCGCCAGCGTGTTTCGTCCGGATAAAGAACCCCTGTGATCAGTTTTACTGGATAAAAAAAAGTGCCGTCAGATTTTCTTTCCATCCTTCACCTTCAGAAATCCCAGGATATCATCGTCCCAGACACAGGCCAGGATTTCATCCCTTTCATCAACTGCGGAAGGAGGGGCTTCCGACATCTTCTCCACGGAAAAACCTTTCCCCCTGAGGCGCGAAACAAAGGCTTTCCCTACCGCCGCCCACCAGGTCATTTCTTTTGCGTTGCCCATATCTTCAGAGACATCATCCACAAGAAATACGCAGGGA
>JAPXRK010000034.1:0-10273 GCA_033813575.1 Synergistales bacterium | reverse complement strand
CTCCCCGGGCGAGCCGGTCGCCCTTCCGGAGCCTGCAGACGATCCGGCGGGCAAGGAATCCCGCGACCTGGACGAGCATCACCGGTCCGTAAGCGGTGGAAAGGCCTACGCACATTCTCTCGTTGAGCTCCGAGGCCTTGGGTTCAAAGGCCATCCATTTCCTCCCGGGAATGTACTCCATCCATTCCACCGTTCCATCGCAGGGAACCCGGTTGACGTGAACGCTGAGGGGATTCATGAAAATACCCACTTTCACCGCTCTGCCCGTGAAAGTGTGTTCCGTTTCCGTCACTTCCACCACTTTGCCATCGGCGGGGGAAAGAAAGCCGGGCCCGTCGGGAACCCTTTCGGGATCCCGGAAAAACCAGACCACCAGCCCGAGCAGGGGAGCCAGAAAGAAACCCACCATGGGAGCGAAATACAGGCTCCCGAGCAGCATGAAGGCGACAAAGGCGATCAGGGGATATCCGTCCCGGGCTATTTTCACGGCCTGTTCTCCTCCACGCATTCGCCTCCGCAGACCACGCTCACGTCCGCCACGGAATCCCCTTCGTCAAGCCGGACGGTGATCGTTCCCATGGCAGTCCTGCTCAGCCTCGGGATCTCGGCCACGGCGACCCGGATCATCCTGCCCCTGGAGGTGATGACCATAATTTCGTCTTCCTCGGCCACCGCCCAGCTCCCAACGAGCCGGCCGGTCTTCCTGCCCAGGTTCATGGCCTTGACGCCCTTGCCGCCGCGGTGGTGAAGGGAGAATTCCTCGAAGCTCGTCCTCTTGGCGACACCCCGCTCGCTGATCACCATGGCAAGGCGGTCGTCCGTGACGACTTCGCAGCTTATGACGGAATCCCCTTCCTCAAGGCGGATGCCTTTCACGCCCCGGGCGGTGCGGCCCATGGGACGGAATTCTTCTTCACAAACCCTGAGTCCCTGTCCGTTCGCCGTCATGAAGAGCAGTTCGTCATCGCCCGACGTCAGCCTGACCTGGGCGATTTCGTCTCCATCATCGAGAGTCAGGACTCTTTTCCCTGCGCGGTTGAGCCTGGTGATTTCCGAAAGGGGAAGCCGCTTGGAGATGCCTTTCCTCGTAGCAAAGAAAATAAAGCTTTTTCCTTCCAGGCTTCTGCCGTACATGGAGACCACAGTCTCCCCTTCGTCGAGGGGAACGAGCTTGCCGATCAGTTTTCCCTTTCCCGTCCTGGATTCGGGGATCATATGCCCCCTGATGGCAAGGGCCCGGCCGGAAGAGGTAAAAAGAAAAATATCCTTGTGGGTGTTGGTGACCGCCACGAGAGCGATCTCGTCCTCGTCCTGCAGCCCGCTGCCCTTTTTGCCCTTGCCTCCCCTGGCCTGCAGGGAATATTCCTCGAGGGCCTTCCGCCGGAGGTAACCGTCTTTTGACAGGATGACGACGATGTCGTTCTCGGGGATGAGATCTTCCAGGGACACTTCTTCGTAGTTGTCCATGATCTCCGTCCTCCGGGGGCCGCCGAATTTCCTCTTCAGCTCGGTGAGTTCCGACTTGATGACTCCGTCAAGGGCGGAACGGTTTCCGAGAATGGTCCGGTATCCCTCGATGTCTGCGAAGAGAGCCGCAAGCTCGGCTTCGAGCTTTTCCCTCTCGAGACCGGTGAGCCTCTGGAGCCGCATGTCGAGGATAGCCTGCGCCTGGGTATCCGAAAATCCGAGATTGGAGACAAGGCCGTCCTTTGCCTCCTGAACGGTCTGGGCACCCCGGATAATGGCGATGACCCGGTCGATCATGTCCAGCGCCTTCACCAGTCCTTCCACGATGTGGGCCCGGGCGAGGGCTTTGTCGAGCCTGAACTGGGTTCTCCTCCTGACCACGTCTCTCCGGTGTTCGAGGAAGTGGGAGAGCATATCCGTGATGGGGAGCTCTTCAGGGTGCTGGTTCACCAGGGCGAGGTTTATGACGCCGAAAGTGGTCTGGAGCTGGGTCCTCCTGTAGAGCTGCCGGAGAACGAGATCGGCGTCACCGTCCCTCTGGAGTTCGAGAACGATGCGCAGTCCGTCACGGTCGGACTCGTCCCTGATGTCCGCCACGCCGTCGATGTGCTTTTCCTGAACGCAGGAGGCGATGGTCTCGATGAGGGACGTCTTGTTCACCATGAAGGGAATTTCCGTGATGACCACGGATGTCTTGCCCCGTTTTCCGTCCTCCACAACGGTCTTTCCCCGGAGTATGATCTTTCCCCGTCCAGTCCGGTAGGCATCGATGATCCCGTCCCTGCCGAGAATGATGCCCCCCGTCGGGAAGTCCGGGCCGGGAAGGCGGGCGTATATTTCGCCGAATTCCCAGTTTCCGTCGGAGTCGATCATGTATTCAAGAGCATCGACGACCTCTGACAGATTGTGAGGCGGAATGTTCGTGGCCATTCCCACCGCGATCCCCGAGCTTCCGTTCACGAGAAGGTTGGGAACGAGGGAGGGAAGGTACAGGGGCTCCTTCAGGGATTCGTCGAAGTTCGGCCCCCACTCCACGGTATTCTCTTCGATGTCGGAGAGCATGAGCTCTCCCATTTCGTAGAGCTTCGCCTCGGTGTACCTCATGGCCGCCGCAGGATCCCCGTCGATGGAGCCGAAGTTTCCCTGGCCGTTCACCAGGGGGTACCTCATGCTGAAATCCTGGGCCATGCGGACCATGGTCTCGTAAATGGCCGAATCCCCGTGGGGGTGATACTTGCCCATGGTTTCGCCCACGACCCTGGCCGACTTCTTGTAGGAGGAGCCGGCCCGGAGCCCCAGTTCCATCATGGCGTACAGAATGCGCCGCTGCACCGGCTTGAGGCCGTCACGGACGTCGGGCAACGCCCTCCCCACGATGACGCTCATGGCGTAGTCGAGATAGCTGTGCTTGATCTCCTCAACAAGGGGAAGAGGGATCACTTTGCCGAAAAGCAGTTCACCTTTTTTTTCTTCCATCTGTCTTCTTCAACCTCCAAAGCCGATCCGCCGTCAGAAAAAGCAGGCTCTCGGCACAACCCTGATATTTTACCATGTTCACACCGGCAGATCCGGTATTTTCCGTCGAGGCCGGAGGTTTACCAGCGGTTGAAGCGGACCTTTGCACGGTCGAATCCTTCGTAGGGCGTTTTCTGTTCCGCTCCGACGCCGAGGGCGGCGATGCCCGCAATTTCCATCGAATCGGGCACCGCGAGGATAGGGCGAATTTTTTCGTTCCGAGGGTGCCTGTCCATGACCTTGAGCCAGACCCCCTCCAGTCCCAGTCCCCTGGCGGCGAGAAGGATGTTCTCCATTGCTGCGGCGCAGTCCTCCACCCAGGCCCGGTCGCCTTCCGGATAACCGGCCGTCTCGGCGCAGACTGCTATAGCCAGCGGAGCCTGCCGGAGCATTTTCCCCGAGTCATGGGCCTCCGCAAGGTCGTCCAGGACCTTCCTGTCCTCTATGGCGATGAAGACGCAGGGCCTTCGGTTGTGGGCCGAGGGCGCGGCACATCCGCATTCGAGGAGAAGGTCCCGGATCTCCGGAGAAACCGGATCCGCCGTAAATTTCCTGATGCTCCGCCGTCCCAGGATCGTTTTGATCACCTGGTTTTCCCGTATCGTCATGATATACCCCTCCGGGTTTATTTTTTGTCATTCTATGCTAGACTTTACTCCAGGCAGCTCTTTGGAAGAGTCCTGAAAAGATCGAAAGGAGTGATCGCAGTGTCGAAAAAAGTCGCTGTTCTCGTCGAAGAGAACGTTCATGACCTCGAGTTCTGGTATCCCTTTTACCGCCTGGCCGAGGCAGGTTTCGAACCGGTCGCCGTGGGCCCCGCCGCCGGAAAAGTGTACACCGGCAAGCTGGGAACGTCCATCGAATCAGCCGCCTGTCCCGCGGACCTTTCCCCCTCGGACGTAGTCGGGGTGGTAGTTCCCGGCGGATGGGCTCCGGACCGTCTCCGCACCCATAAGTCAATAGTGGACTTCGTCCGGGAGGTCAGCGCTTCAGGCGGCATCGTAGCGGCCATCTGCCACGGCGGGAGTGTCCTCGTCTCGGCGGGCATTCTCAAAGGCAAAAAGGCAACGTCATACAAGAGCATCCGGGACGACATGGTCCTCGCAGGAGCGGAATGGGTGGACGAACCGGTGGTGGTCTCAGGAAAGCTGGTGACAAGCAGGACCCCGTCGGACCTCCCCGCTTTCGGCAGAGCACTCGTGGAGGCGCTTGGATCAAAATAGACGCTGAAGTCCCCGGCTGCCGCTCAGCCCCGTCCTTCGCAGGGCGGGGTTTTTCTCTTTTCGTAAAAAAGCTCCACCAGAAGGTGGATCGTTTTTTCCAGCCGTTCCCAGGTCTCCTCTTTCGACAGGTCGAGGCCGAGATAGCGCCGTGAAACGTCCCGTCTCAGGAGAAGAAAAGTGAAGCCGGCGGTGAGAAGAGCGGCCATTTCAGTCACCCCTTCGGCGTCGCCGCTGTGATCCCGCAGAAGGCCGAGCAGCTCCATTCCCTGGCGGTAGCGTTCATCCGCAGTCCACGTGGAAACATCCTCCCGGCCGGCAATCTCGCCCCGAAGAATCTGCCGGGCGGCATCCGATTTCTTCAGCTCCCTCAGGTACCCTCTCAGAAGAGCATAGGCCCTGGTCGCGGGATCGGCCCCTCCATCACCGCCGGTCTGGAGAATTTCCTCCGTGGAGGGCCAATATTTTCTCCTGGAAAAAAAAGCGTTCAGAAGCTGGGGCATACCTCCGAAGTAACGGTAAATGAGCACCTTGTCCACTCCGGCCTGCCGGGCTACCTCGTTCACGCCGAGATGGCCGTATCCCTTGCCGGAAAGGATGGTCCCGACAGCGTCAAGAATGCGGGCTTCCGTTCTCTCCCTTTCTCCCACAACGCTCCCTCCCCGTGAAAAAAAGGGGCCCGGGATCAGGCCCCTTCGAAAAATAAAAACTCCTAGCCGAAAACAGCCCCCCTGGAACCCGAGGTGACAACGCTCCGGTACCTTTCAAGGAACAGGCTGTCCGTAACGCTTTCCACAGGTTTCCAGGCGGCCCGTCGCTTCCCGAGCTCTTCGTCCGACACTGCAAGACGCAGCGACCGGGCGGGGATATCTATTTCGATGGTATCACCCTCCCGAACGAGGGCGATGTTTCCTCCCGCGGCCGCTTCAGGCGACACATGACCGATGGAGGCTCCCCTCGACGCTCCCGAAAAGCGCCCGTCGGTGATGAGCGCAACGGTCTTGTCCATTCCCATTCCCGCCAGGGACGAGGTGGGGCCGAGCATCTCCCGCATTCCGGGGCCGCCCTTGGGTCCCTCGTACCGGATAACCACCACGTCACCGTGGTTGATCCTTTTTGCGAGAATTGCCTCGCTTGCCGCCTCCTCGCTGTCGAACACCCTGGCAGGACCGGAGTGCTTCAGCATGGAGGGATCAACGGCGGACTGCTTGACCACGCTGCCTTCCGGAGCGAGGTTGCCCTTCAGGATGGCCAGCCCCCCCTGGGCATGATAGGGATTCTCCAGCGGCCGGATGACATCCCCGTCAAGGACCCGGACTCCCCTGAGGTTTTCCTCTACGGTCCGTCCCGTGGCGGTGAGGGGCGAACCGTCGATCAGGCCCCCTCCGAGGAGACGGGCCATGACAGCCTGGACTCCGCCCGCGGCGAAAAGGTCCTGGATGTGGTGGTTTCCTCCGGGGCTCATGCTGCAGATATGGGGAGTCTTCCTGCTCGCCTCCTCGAAATGGTCGAGGGTGAGCGATATCCCTGCGGCATGGGCGAGGGCCGGAAGGTGAAGGGCCGTGTTGGTGGAACCGCCAAGGGCCATGTCAACGGCCACGGCGTTTTTGAAAGCCTTTTCGGTGAGGATGTCCCGTGGACGGATATTCTTTTCCACCAGCATCATGATGTGCCGGCCCGCTTCCTTTGCGAGCCGGTCCCTTGCCGAATAGACCGCGGGGATGGTGCCGTTTCCCGGAAGGGCAAGGCCGAGGGCCTCGATCATGCAGTTCATGGTGTTGGCGGTGAACATACCGGCACAGGAGCCGCATGTGGGGCATGTGGTATCCTCTATGGCCCGGAGCTCGTCGTCGGTCATCAGTCCGGCGACCCTCTTTCCCACTGCCTCGAAGATGTTGCTGAGGTCCACGTCTTTCCCGCCGCTGGCTCCGGCGAGCATGGGGCCTCCGCTGATCATGACGGCGGGGATGTTCAGGGAAAGGGCTGCCATGGCCATTCCCGGGATGATCTTGTCGCAGTTGGTGACGAGAACCAGGGCATCAAGGGCGTGTGCCCGGACCATGACCTCGATGGAATCCATGATGAGCTCCCTGCTGGGAAGGGAAAACTTCATGCCCTCGTGGTTCATGGCGATGCCGTCACAGACTCCGATCACGGGAAACTCGAGGGGGAGGCCTCCGAAGGCATAGACAGCCGACTTCACTCCCTCGGTGATCCTGTTCAGATGGACGTGGCCGGGAATGATGGCGTTGTAAGGATTGACCACGCCGACCCAGGGACGGCTGATTTCCCAGTCGGTATATCCCGAAGCCTTCAGCAGGGACCGGTGAGGAGCCCTTTCCGGACCCGTTTTCGCTTTGTCGCTCCGCATGATGCATTACCTCCTGTTTGTTTTTAATCGCATTTCATATTCCGGCCGGTCCCCAGACGAGCAGCGGAAGGGACAGGATGATGGACGGGACGTAGGTGACCAGGAGCAGAACCGCGATGAGGACAAGCACCATGGGAATAATGGGCTTGCTGATCTGCTCGATGGGCAGTCCGGTGATGGCGCTGGCAACGTAAATATCTATGGCCACCGGAGGCGTGGCCATGCCTATGGCAAGACCGATGGTGATCAGGACACCGAAATGGACGAGGTTGCCGCCGACCTGCATCACGGTGGGAAGAAAGATGGGTGTCAGGATGATAAGCGCCGATGCTGTTTCCATGAACATTCCGGCGAGAAGAATGATCACCGTGATCATGAGGTAGATGAGGATCGTACTGCCCCCGGCAAATCCCAGGAGAAAACGGGCGACCGCCTCGGGGATTTCGTAGAACGCGAGCCCCCAGCCGAAGAGTTTCGAGGTGGCGATGATGAACATGATGAGCGACGATGTGACCCCGGCTCCCACAACGAGCCTGTAGAATTTCCTGAAGTCCATGGACCGGTAGACGAAGAAAGCCACGAAGAGTGAATAATCCACTGCCACGGCGGCAGCTTCGGAAGGGGTAAAAAAGCCGGAGAAAATGCCCCCGAGGATGATCACGGGAGTCATGAGCCCCCAGGACGCTTCGAGAAAGAGTTTCCATTTCTGCTTTCCGGTGGTGGCTTCGGCTGCGGGGTAACCACGCTTCGCTGCGACGTACATGGAATACACGATAAGACCGAGTCCCATGAGGAATCCGGGGACAAAGCCGGCCATAAAGAGCTTGGCTACAGAAATACCGGCGATCACGGCGTAGAGCACCATGGGAACGCTCGGAGGAATGACCACGCCGATGGTCCCCGAGGCTGCGATGAGAGCCGCGGAGAAATCGACATCGTACCCTTTTTTCTTGAGCTGCGGAAGAAGGGCTGAGCCCACCGCCGCCGTGGTGGCGGCCCCGGATCCGGAAATGGCCGCGATGAACATGGAGGCCACGGTGGAGACGATGGACAGGCCTCCGCGGAAACGGCCGAGAGTCGCTTCTGCGAAAGCGACGATCCGTTCGGAGATGCCTCCCTTGGCCAGAATGTCCCCTGCAAGAACGAAAAAGGGAACCGCCACCAGGGCAAAAGACTCATTCCCCGAGAACATGTTCTGGGGGATCATGGCAAGGGGGAACCCGCTCAGCAGAACGACAAGAAGGCCCGCCGCACCGATGGCAAGCCCCACCGGAACGCCGAGCACCATGAAGAGGATAAAGCTCCCTGCAAGAAGGAGTCCCATGGTCAGCGCCTCCCCAGGATGTCCCCGAAACCGGCGATCAAATGGAGCAGGATGATGCTTCCGATCACGGGATACATGAGATAGATCCACGTCATGGAGATGCCCATGGCAGGAGTGGTCTGCAGGGCCTCGCTCTTCATGAGGTCGGCGCCGTAATAGGCCACCACGGCGAAGAAGGCCACGCCCACGCACTGGACCAGAAGCGAGACGGCTTTCCTGAATCCTTCAGGAAGCTTGCTGACCACGAAGGTAACGGCGATGTGGGCACCCCTTTTGAAGCCCACGGCCGCGCCCAGAAGGGAAGATGCCACGAGGAGGTAGGTGGTGAACTCCTCCGACCAGATGAGGGCGTCGAAAAAAAGGCGGCAGGTTATCTGGAGGGTGGTCACGGCAATCATGGCGAGGATCATTCCGAAGAGAACGATCTCGCTCAGCGTATTCACTGCGTCGCTTAATCGGAGAAGAGGCGAGCGCTTCGTCTCGCCTCTTTCGTCGCTGCTATTCCGTTCCATACCTGCCAATGCCTACTTCACGGCAAGGATGGCCTCGACAAGGTCTTTGCCGAACTGCTCTTCGTATTTTTCATACACGGGCTTGACAGCTTCCCGGAACAGGGCGACATCGGGCTCGGTGACTTCCATTCCCTTGTCTTTCAGGAATTGGAGCCACTCGGCTTCCTTTTCGTTGTCATAGGCCCTGTTATGCTCCGCGGCCGCCTGGGCGGATTCCTGGACGAGCTTCTGGTGTTCCGGGGAAAGCTTGTCCCAAGTCCTCTTGCTCATCATGATCACGTTGGGGGCATAGGCATGCCGGGTCAGGGCAAGGTGCTTCTGGGACTCGAAAAGGTTGAAGGACACGATGACGTTCAGGGGGTTCTCCTGTCCGTCGATAGTTCCCTGCTGGAGAGCGGTGAGGGCCTCGGTCCAGGCCATGGGGACGGCGTTCGCCCCGAGGGCCTTGAAGGAGTCCACATAGACGGGATTCTGCATGAGCCGGATCTTCAGTCCCTTCATGTCTTCGGGAACACTGACCGGCTTCTTGCTGTTGGTGAGGTTTCTGAACCCTCTTTCACCGTAGGCAAGGCCCTTCCAGCCGAGAGCGTCCATGTCGGCAAGCATTTTTTTGCCGATTTCCCCGTCAAGGATCTTGTAGGCCTGCTCAGGGGTGGAGAAAAGGAACGGAAGATCGAAGACGCCGAACTTGGGCATGAAATTGATGATGGGACCTCCGGTGATGATCGCGGAGTCCACCACGCCCATGCGCATGCTCTCGAGGAGATTCCGCTCGTCGCCGAGCTTCGCGTTGGGGTAGATGGTAACTGTCAGTTCGCCCTTGCTCCCGGCTTCGACGAGTTCCTTGAACTTGAGGGCGCACACGTGGAACGCGTCGTTTTCGTTCACCACGTGGGCAAGCTTGATATCCGCCGCCATCGCCGCCGTCGCCGCAAGGACCAGGGCAATAAGAACAACCGATAAAACCGCTGCGAATCTCTTCATACTGCTTTCCTCCCATTCCTGATGCAAGATGGATGGAAACTATCGTTCCATCGTGATAAAGCATTATAGACAATGGTGGGAGAATTGCAAGTTTCGCCCCTTGCCGCTCTTGAAAAGCTCTGTTGCCCCGGCTTTTCTGGACAGGGACACCCCCCCATGGTACCATTTCGGAAACATCCTTCCCCAGGGGAGGGACCATCCATTTTTTTGGGGAGCGTGAATTTTCATGACAGGTTCGAAGTGCAAGGCAGGAAGACTGAGAGATATCCCCCAGGCTGACGACGCTGTCCAGCCGGAGGGAATCGAGCGGCGGATCGTCTTCGCCCCGGGAAAATGCTGGGACGATTACGTCGCCCGCCATTTCACCGTGGAAAAGGGAGCCCAGACTCCCTTTCATGCTCACGGCTGGCCTCATTACATACTGATCATGGGGGGTTCCTGCGAGGCAAAGATCGACGGCGACGTCTACCGGCTCGAGGGCGGCTGCTGGGCCCATGTCCCGCCGGGCGTGGAGCACAATTTCACCAACACGGGAAATGGGCCTCTCGAATTCGTGTGCATCGTCCCCCCCGAGGGAGATCCGGCGGGCAAACCGAAAGCCTGACGCTTTTCCCGGAGGTTCAGCCGATGGGAAACTTCATCAGCGGCGGAAGCCAGGGGTACACCGAGGCAAGAAAATAGGGATTCAGGGCGAAGACGACGAAAAAGCCCATGGCCATGGCCGAATGCATTATGGAAAGGATTCCCCTGTAAGGCTCCCGTTTCGCAACGATCCCCAGGATGCCTTCGCAGATCAGGAAGGCGGAAATGTAATACAGCCATCCGTTCGTGCCGGGTTCCCGGAGGAAGACCATGGTGCGGAGCACGCAGTAAGCCGACC
>JAPXRK010000033.1:0-10337 GCA_033813575.1 Synergistales bacterium | reverse complement strand
GACCTGCGCAGCCTTCCCGAACGGGAGGCCCTGTGGCTCTCGATGGCATACCTGTGTGACTCGTCCCTGACCCTCTGAAGCAGTCTCAGGGCCGAATCGGAAAAATCGAGGCGAAGCGGCTTTCCGTCTGGTTTATGGTATATCAGTTCCTCTTCTTTTGCCAGGGAAGCGGCGGGCAGGTCACCGAGCCCCAGCCCGTCCAGGGCTTTGCGGGCGAATTCCAGCTGGACCGGCCCCCCGTCGATCAGCACAAGCTGCGGCAGCGGCTCGTTTCCCTTCAGGCACTGGCCATAGCGTCGCGTGACGGTCTCCTCCATTGACCGGAAGTCATCCACACCCTCAACGGTCTGTATTTTGAACCTCCTGTAGAGCGAACGGTTCGGCGCACCCTGTTCAAAGACCACAACCACGCCGTAGGTTTCCCTGCCCGACATATGGGAAATATCGAACCCGTCTATCCTCCACGGGATCACGGGAAGCCCGAGCAACTGCTGAAGCCTGTTCAGGCACTGCCACATGTCGCCGTCGAAATCCTCCCTCAGGGGCGAGGAAATGCGCTGCCGGGAGATCCTCCATATGGCCCGTATGGTGTCCCGGAGCCTGGCGGCCTCTTCAAAATCAAGGGACTTCGCTGCCCGCTCCATCCTGTGTCTCAAGCGCTCCACCACTTCCGACGACTGGCCCCGCAGAAGCAGAATGACGTCATCGACCCGTTCGCCGTACTCCTGCTGCGTCACCAGCCCCGCACAGGGGGCGAGGCATCTCCCCAGGGAATAGTGAAGACAGGGTCTTCCGTTTTTCCCCGGTTTTGCCGGGTCGATCTCCCTCGCGCAGATCCTCAGGGGGAAATATCGCTCAATGAGCCTCAGCAGCGACCGCACATCCCCCGCACTCACGTAGGGCCCGAAATACAGCGCGTCATCCTTGCCCTTCTGGCGGGTCACCACGATACGGGGGAACGGTTCCGAAGTGATCTTGATGTACGGATACCGGTCCGCCATCTTCAGTTCAACGTTGAAAAAGGGGCTGTACTTCCTGATCAGCTTTGCCTCGAGTATCAGGGCCTCTACCTCGGACTCAGTCCGGATGACGGAAATATCCTCTATGCACTGCACCAGCTTGCGGAGGCGGGGGGACGCGAAGGAATCATGGCGGAAATAGGACGAGACCCTCTTCCTGAGAGATTTCGCCTTGCCGACATATATGACCTGTCCGTCACCATCCCGCATCAGGTAGACCCCGGGACGGTCGGGCATTTTTTTCAGAAGCCCGGTAATTTTTTCGCTCGCCACGTCTTCCTCCGCTGCAAATGTTCTGTAGGCATACGTGCGTATTGTACGGTAAAATCGGTTAAACAACAATAAAATACCGTCTACTTAAGGTTCCGACAGTTTCACTCCCCCGGAAAACGAAGGTTTTCCCCGTGCCGCTGAAACCGGCCTGCATACCTTCCCCTGTGCTCCGGGCAAAAAAAGAGATATAATAAATCAGTTTGGAAAATTTGTTCATTAAGGAAATCCCGGCACCCGAATACCCTAAACGCACTTTTCTTTTTCCTGCCGGGGAGGGTGAGAAATGTGATTCCTGCACGCCCTTTCGCTCCGTTCCCGCCTGACGTTTGTTTCGCCTGTAATCGGTCCTGGTGCTGCGGTGCAGGATGAAGAGGAGGGAGAGAACCGTGATACGGAAATTCGGTTTTTCAGTTTTGTGCGGGGTGATATTTCTGTCGGCCGCCGGAGCGGTCTTTTTCTGCCCTGACGAAGGCGCGTGTGAAACGGTGAGTGCCGGCGGCATAGAATTCACCATGCCGGCCGGATGGGTCCCGAAATCGGCACCGGGCGTGAAAGCCGCGTATGACCTCTTCTATCAGGGAAAACCCTATGCAGAAATGTACCTGTCAGAGGAAAAACTCAATGAGCCGAAGACAGCAGCGCAGGTACTCGAGGACGGGATCAGGAAAAATATGGGAAACCTGACCAATTACCGTTCCCTGGGAAGCAGCAGTGTCAGGGTCGCAGGTACGGACGGAGTGGTCCACGACTTTTCATACTACATCCCCCAGACTACGGTCCAGTTCACAGGCCGCGTACTTGTACTCGTAGTCAACGACGCAGCCTATTCATTTTTCTTCAACACCACATCGGGCTACTTTCCCCATGTAAAAGGCTCTTTTGAGGACATTGCCTCCTCTGTCAAGGTTGTGGAAAAACCCGCCCCGCCCCAGGTCCAGGCTGAAACCGCCGTTCCGGAGACCGTTGCGCCCGGTGCTCACGAAACAGCGCCGGGAAAAAGGACTGTTGAAGAGCACTGTTTTCTTCTCGACCTCACCCCCGGATGGAAGGAAGCGCCGACCCCCGGAGGAGCCAAGTACCGGCTTTACAACGCAAAGGGAAAATACCTCGGGGGATTCTTCCCCGGCGGCACCAACTCATTGGATCAAACGATCGCGGTCATGTGCCTGCCCACCAGGGAAGACCCGCTGCAGGCAGTATTGCACAGAAAGACGGCGGAAAACAAAAAGGAAGAGGAATACAAGGAGATAAAAACGGAAAAACGGACGGTGGCAGGCTGCCCCGCACTTCTCCATGATTTTTCCAGCAGGATAAACAGGCAGGATCCATACATTCAACGGTACTGCCTGATCGCCGTAAAGGATAAGCCTGACACCGCATCAGTTATGTATCCCCCGTCGATCTACAACTTCTCGTTTCTGGTCCCTGCCGATAGATTTGAGGAAGCAAAAACCGAAATCGAGGCCCTGCTCGCCTCAATACGACTTAAAACCCCCCTTCCTGGGCAGGAGTTGTCTTCGACGCCTGCAGTTCCAGCTCCGGCCGCAGCGACACCGGAAGGCGGCCAGCTTCCGGAGCTGACTGAACAGGAACTTCCGGAACTGGGCGGAGAGGAAGACCATGGAGCATTCCAAGGTCCCGGGGGAAAGTTCACAGTCACGCTCCCGGAGGGAACCGTCCCCAACAGGGAACCGGACCCCGTCTTCGCCGGAGGTCCCGGAAAAGCCTCGACGTACACCATCCCCGGGAAAGAAGGCACGGTTATCGTTCTGAACACTTCCGGATCCGATGCTGACGGGGTGGTCTACCGCAACACCCTTTCGGACAGGCTGAACGCCAGGCTCAGCAATGATGCGGCGTGGACCGTGGAGGGCAGGGACGTCCCTGTCAGGATATTTACGACCGCCGATGGCCGCGTTCTTGCCACCGCTCTCTTCCCCCATCACGGCTTCCTTATCGGAGTGCTCCTTCCCAGGGGAGAATACAACGAAGCCAGGGAATGGATCAGGGACATGATCATGAGTGTGAAGAAAAAATGAAAACCAGCCCTCGGCAGCAACCGCCGGACAGGTGAAGACTGCCTGCGGGCCCCCCGGGCCTTTCGGAAAAAGGAGCCTGCTGTTGGATATATGCCGGCTGTAAGGACGGAAAGGAAACCCTGTCTCCCTTTTCTTTTTTGGTGAAACAGGTATACTCTTTTTATGAAAAACAGAAATTCCATTGGTCTGAACTATTGCTGAAAGGCCGTCCATACCGGGCATACAGTGCCGTCAACAGGCAGTTCGCCGCGCTTTCGGACGCCATCGCTGAATGCACTCCCGGCCGAAGACCGCTGAACGCATTAGAATATCGACCGCAAAGCATTTGGAGGTGCTAAAAATATGAGCCTGGTATTGTACAACGACCTGACACGAACAAAAGAGCCCTTTGTCCCCGTGCGGGAAGGGCATGTCGGATTCTACAGCTGCGGCCCCACCGTCTACGACTACTTCCACATCGGGAACGCCCGGCCTTTCATCGTATTCGACGTGCTCCGGAGATATCTTGAATACAGCGGCTATACCGTCACCTTCGTCCAGAACTTCACCGACATCGAAGACAAGATGATCGCCAGGGCCAACAGGGAGGGCATCACCGTCCGGCAGCTGGCCGACCGGTTTATCGACGAGTATTACAAGGACGCCGACGCCCTCGGGGTCCGGCGGGCGACCCACAATCCCCTCGCCACGGAGCACATGGACGAAATCATCGGGCTGGTGAGCACCCTCATCGAAAAGGGGCACGCCTACGAGGCGGACGGCGACGTCTTCTTCGACGTGAGCAGCTTCCCGAAATACGGCGCCCTTTCCAAGCAGAGCCTCGAGGAGCTTCAGTCCGGCGCCCGCATCGAGGTCAACGAGCGGAAAAAGCACCCCCTCGACTTCGCCCTCTGGAAGGCGAAAAAGGAAGGGGAACCCTCCTGGTCCAGCCCCTGGGGCGAGGGACGCCCGGGCTGGCACATCGAGTGCAGCGCCATGTCCATGAAATACCTCGGCGATACCCTGGACATCCACTCGGGCGGGACGGACCTCACCTTCCCCCACCACGAGAACGAAATCGCCCAGGCCGAGGCCGCCACGGGGAAGCCCTTCGTCAAGTACTGGATCCACAACGGATACCTGCTCATCGACAAGGAGAAGATGTCCAAGTCCCTCGGCAACTTTCTCACCGCCAGGGCGGCCCTGGAAAAATTCCCGGCCCGGGCCATCCGGTTCTTCATGCTGAGCGCCCACTACCGCTCCCCCATCAACTTCTCCGAGGAAAGCCTCCTCCAGGCGAAAAGCGCCATGGACCGGCTGGACAACTGCTGGTCCGACCTTGGTCACGCCATTGCCAACAGGAAGAAGGGAGAGAGGACGGAGGGGAACGAAACGGCCGCCCTTTTTCCCGCCCTCGAGGAGAAATTCCGGGCCGTTCTGGACGACGACTTCAACACCGCCGCCGCCACCGGCGTCCTTTTTGACGGCGTCAAGGCCGTCAACACCTACCTGAAGGAGAACGATATCCTGGATCCTGCCGTGCTCGAGGCCGCGGAAACCTTCTTCAGGGAGCTTGATTCCGTCCTTGGCGTCCTTCCCGCCGGAATATCGGGAGAAGAGGGAGAGGCCGCCGGAATCGAAAAGCTCATCGCGGAGAGGAACGACGCCAGGAAGAGAAAGGACTTCAAGCGGTCGGACGAGATACGGAACGAGCTCGGCGCCAGGGGCATTGTCCTCGAGGACACCCCCGACGGGACCAAGTGGAAGAAAAAGGGATAGGCTTTACAGGGCGGGACCAGTCCCGCCCTTTTTCATTCTCCGCTCGAGGAGAAGCACCAGGGGAATGCCCAGGAAGCAGCAGGCCACGATCTGCCCCAGTCCCACGTAGAGGGCGCAGAGGAGAAATGGAATGTCCAGGAGAAAGGAGAGGTACCCTCCCACCACCGCCATGTTCACAGCCACGGGAGGAACGGAGGCAAGCCAGACGTTCGGCATCTTTGCCGTGAGAACCGCAGCGATCAGCGTCGCCCCGCTCCCCAGCGCCACGTCCAGGATGCCGAAGCCCCCCGCGAAATTGGCAATCAGGCAGCCGATGAAAAGCCCGGGAACAGCCTGGGGAAACAGGAAGGGAAGCACAGTGAGGGCCTCCGAGATCCGCACCTGGATATGGCCGTAGGAAATGGGGGCGAACAGGACGGTGACCACAGCATAGGCCGCCGCCACCAGCCCCGAGACGGCCAGCGACCTTGGGGCGAGCAGATCTTTCATATTCCACGGCATTTTCCTCATGAGTCCTTCCTCCGGTTTACCCGCTCTTCCGCCCCTTCAGCAGCGGAACGAAGCGGCAGTAATCGTGCCACGTATCCTCGTACTCCCCCCGGAGGTTCATCTTTCGCAGAAGGAGCCTCTGTCCGCCGGGCATCACGGAGAGGGGAACCACCAGCCGTCCTCCGGGTGCCAGCACCCCGGACCACCATTCCTCCAGTTCCGGAGCCGCAGCGGTGACAATCACCCCGTCGAAAGGACCGGCAGGGCGGCTTTCCGGACTGCCGTCGGACCAGATCACCCGGACGTCGAACCCTAGCCCGTCAAGGCGCTCCCGGGCACTGTCCGCCAGGGAAGCGATCCGCTCCAGGCTCGTCACCTTCGCGCCCATGGCACAGAGGACTGCCGCCTGGTAGCCCGATCCGGTGCCGATTTCAAGAACCGTCTCCCCCCGGGCGAGTCCCAGCAGTTCCGTCATCCGGGCCACCATGTAGGGCTGGGAGATGGTCTGATCCTCCCCTATCGGGAGGGGGCTGTCGATCCATGCGCTCTCCCGGAGGGCTTCATCCACGAAAAGGTGTCTCGGTACGGACCGCATGGCCTCGAGAACCGATTCGGACCGTACTCCCCTCGCCACGATCTGCTCCCGAACCATCCGTTCCGCCAGACTCCGCCACTGGGTCATGGAAATTCCTCCAGTCCCGCAGAAGTTTACCGGAGTATTGTACCATGACGAACAGGCCGGACCCGCACGGGCGCAGAAAAAAACCGCCCCCGAAGGGGCGGCCGCAAATGCTGTACAGCAGCGGCGCTGCGACGTATCACTGGCCGTAGACTCCCAGGAGGTCCCGTTCCTTTCGGGCGAGCCGCTCTTCCTCGCTCCGCACGGAAGCGGCATATCGCTCAAGGGTAGCGACGGCCTCCCGGCGGCGTTCCTTCATGGAACCGTCCGAAGGCTCTGCCGCGGCCTGATCGGCGGCCGCCCGCAGTGCCAGGTCCACCATGTTCCGGTCCTCTTCCGCAATATCCGCAAACCTGGCCAGGGACCGCAGGGCTTTGCGGAAGAGGGCCGCCTTCTCCTTTTCTCCCGCCAGGACGGCCTGGAACAGAAGGATGAAAAGGGCTGCCTCAATGTCATTCCGGGGATGGGGAAGGGAAGCGATGCTTTCCACAGGCGCTCGATGAACGCGGAGAGTCTCCCGGAAATCGCAAAAAACCCTGAAAGCCCATTTCAGGGTAATGGACCGCTGCTCATCCTTCATGAAAAGGATGGCCCTGCAGCCGATCCTCTTCATCAGCCCCAGGGGATCCCTGGCGGCTTCGCGCCTCAGGTCCTCAGGGCTCTCGCTCCTCTTCACCGACGAAGCTGCACGGGCAGCCATTCTTCCATTCCTCCTCCTGTGTGTACACCATTGACAAACCCCGGCATCCTTTTTGGCCTCCACATAAGGACGGCCTGAGAAACTTTCGGCGGATATGGCGGTCTCATCCCCAATTACCTTCTCCACCTCCGCAAATGCTGTATTTTCAAGCCTTTACGATAATTCAGTGTAGCAGTCCGGAAAGCAAAAAGCAAGTTCGGCCCCCTCCCTGGAGGGAGCCTGCCGCCCGAAAACGCTTGACAATCTTCAGGCAGTTCTTACACTGGATGCACATTCTCAGGCTAAAAAAACAACAACCAGGGAGGGGTTTCCATGAAAAAAACAATGGCATTCGTTCTCTGTGCCGTCCTGATAATCGGGCTGGCGCTCACCGTCACGGCACCGAAGACAGCTGACGCCGCCGGTGTGGTGAAGATCGCCCTCATCATCGAGAGCACCGTTGATGATAAGGGCTGGTGCCAGGCCATGCACGACGGCATTCTTCAGGCGCAGAAAGAGCTTCCCGGGCGGATCGAGTACAGCTACAGCGAAAAAATGAAACCCGTGGACGCCGGTTCCGCCGTTCTCCAGTACGTATCCCAGGGGTACCACATCGTCATCGGCCACGGCGCCCAGTACAAGAACCTGATGCTCGAAATGGCCGAGGAATACCCGGACGTCACCTTCGCCTTCGGCACCAGCGCCGAGACCGGACCCGAAAACGTCTTTACCTACATGCCCCAGAGCGAGGAGACCGGCTATCTCTCCGGCCTGATAGCGGGCATGACCACGAAAAAGAACATGGTCGGCCTTGTCGGCCCCGTGGACGGCGGCGACGCGGCCCGTTACAACCGGGGCTTCGTCCTGGGCGTGCAGGCGGTCAACCCGGAGGCGAAGATAATGGTCGCCCATACCGGTTCCTTCGCTGATTTCGTCAAGGCGGGGGAAGTGGCCGAGACGCAGATCAAGGCCGGTGCCGATGTGCTCACAGGTTCTTCCCAGCAGGCACTCGGCGCCCTGCGGGCCGTGGCGGACCACAAAGACGCCCCGATCTGGTGGGTCGGCCAGGACATCGCCCAGATCCACATCACCGAGGGGTACAAGTGCATCGCCGCCTCCTCCTACAACTACGGTGCGGTCATCGTCAGCCTGGTCGCCAAGCTGGACGCCGGGGTGAGGGGCGGCGAGTGTATCCCCCTGAACTTCTCCAACGGCGGCTTCGTCTTCGCTTTCAACGAGGCTCTGAAAGCCATGTACACCGGTGCCGTCGAACAGAAGGTCAACGAAACGCTGAAAAAATTCCGGGCGAAGCCCGACACCCTCGACTGGAGCGCCGTGGACTACTCGAAGCTCTGATATTCATGAAAGTCCTGCGGGGCCCATTCCCCCGCAGGACTTTTTTTCTATCCCCCTATGCCGGGAGGTCTCCCATGGAACTGAACGCCCGCAAAATCACCAGGCTCCGGGTGGAGCACATCACCAAGCGCTTCCCCGGGGTCCTCGCCTGCAGCGACATTTCCCTCTCCGTCGGTGAGGGCGAGGTGCTGGCCCTGGTAGGAGAGAACGGCGCAGGAAAGACGACGCTGATGAACATCCTGATGGGCCTGTACCGTCCCGACGAGGGGCGCATCCTGATCAACGGCGAAGAGACCTTCTTCCGCTCCCCCGGAGACGCCTTCGCGGCGGGGCTGGGCATGGTACACCAGCAGTACATGCTGGTGGCGAACATGACGGTGCTGGAAAACATCGCCCTGGGCTACACCCGGGCATGGTCTCCCCTGGCTCTCGACCTGGACATGGTACGGGCCCGCATCGGCGAGATCTCCCGGAAATACGGCCTTGCCGTGGATCCCGACGCCTACGTCTGGCAGCTCTCCGTAGGGGAACAGCAGCGGGTCGAGCTGGTGAAAACCCTCTGCCTCGGTGCCCGCTTCCTCATCCTGGACGAGCCGACCAGCGCCCTGACGCCCCAGGAAACGGACGAGCTTATCCTCCTTCTCAGGAGAATGACGGCGGAACTCTCCATCATCTTCATCAGCCACAAGCTCCAGGAGGTGAAGAACCTCTCCGACAAGGTGGCCATCCTCCGCCGGGGGGAGGTGGTCTTCCAGGGCAGCACCGCCGACCACTCCCCGGACGATATCGCGGCGCTCATGACGGGACGGGAGATTCACCTCCCCAGGAACGAGGCGCCGGAATGCGAGGGAAATCCCGCCCTCGACATCCGGGGGCTGAAGGTTCGGAGCGACCGGGGCTTCCTTGCGGTGGACGGCCTTGACCTCACGGTATGCGCCGGAGAGATCGTCGGCCTCGCAGGCGTCTCGGGCAACGGCCAGCGGGAGCTTGCCGAAGCCGTCAACGGCCTGCGGAGAACCGAGGGGGGCGAAATCCTCTTCTTCGGCCGGGACATAGCCGACCATTCGCCCCGGGACGTCATCGACGCAGGGATGGGGTACATCCCCGAGGAACGGAACACGGAGGGGATCGTCCCCTCCTTCTCCATGAAGGAGAATTTCATCCTCAAGGACGCGGGCAGTCCGCAGTTCTCTGAACGGTCGTTCCTGAAGCTGAAAGAGATTGACCGGAACGCGGACCGGCTGCGCACGGAGTTCGACATCCGCAGCCCCGACACGGATGCGACGGCTGGCTCCCTCTCTGGCGGCAACATCCAGAAGGTCATCCTCGCCCGGGAGATTTCCCGCAGACCCCGATTTCTCGTGGCGGTCTATCCCACCAGGGGCCTCGACATGGGGGCTGCGGAGTTCATCCACAGGCGCCTCCTGGAGAAGCGCATGGAAGGGATCGGCATCCTCCTGGTCAGCGAAGAGCTGGAGGAAATACTCGACCTCTCCGACCGCATCGCAGTCATCTTCAAGGGGAGGATTCTCGGCACCCTCGACCGTCGGACGGCGGACAGCAGGAAGATAGGCATCCTGATGGCAGGTGTGCGCAATGACGAAGCAGTTTAAGATCCTCTACAGGACCGTTATCATCTTCCTGGCCGTCGGGGCGGCGATGCTGGCAGGGGCCCTCATCCTCTGGACCATAGGGGCGGACGTGACGAAAACCTACTCGGTCATCATCTTCGAGCCGCTCAAAAACAGGATACAGGTCGGCGAAGTGATCATCCGGGCCATTCCCCTCTCCGTCATCGCCCTTGGGATCTCGGTCGCCTACCGGAGCGGCATCATCAACATCGGCGCGGAAGGGCAGATGGCCATGGGCATCCTCGCCGCCACGGCCGTTGCCCTCGCTCTCCCCGGCCTTCCGAAGGCCGTCCTTCTGCCCCTGGCCCTCACCGCGGGGGCTCTCGGCGGAGCGGCATGGGGCTTTCTACCCGGCCTCCTCAAGGCGAAACTTCACGTCAGCGAACTGCTCTCCACGGTGATGCTGAACTACAT
>JAPXRK010000032.1:0-10411 GCA_033813575.1 Synergistales bacterium | reverse complement strand
CTCTGGAGCATCGTCTGGGGCGCAGCCTGGGGAGAGTTCTTCGGCGACGCGGGGCACAGGCTCTTTCATCTCGAACCCCTGTGGGTGGAGCGTTCAGTGAGCGTTCTCCCGGTGGTGGTCTTTACGGTGGCCCTCGGGGCGGCCCACGTCTTTTTCGGGCTTCTCCTGGGCATCTACCAGGGTATCAGGAACAGGCACCGGCATCTCTGGATGGAGAAGGCTGGAAACCTGACCGTGCTCCTGGCCCTTGTCGCTGGACTCATCGTCCTGAAGGCGGAACTGCCAAGGGGTGTCTTCACCGTTCCCCTTTCCCTCCTGGTCATCGGTCTTGCCCTTCTCATCGCGGGTGGCGGCATCGGAGGGATCATCGAGACCCTGGGCAGCATCGGCAATATCATCAGCTATGTCCGCATCGCCGCCATCGGTCTTTCCTCCGCGATCCTGGCCCTCGTGGCCTCGAAATTTCTTGATGTCTTCGGCCTGTCCGTCTTCGGCATCTTTCTGGCCCTCATGATCCACCTCCTGAATTTCGTGCTTGCCATCGGCGGATCGGGCCTCCATTCGGCCAGGCTGCACTACGTGGAGTTCTTCGGCAAGTTTTATTCCGGAAACGGTAAAGAATACACACCATTTCAGCGAAGGAGCGGATCTTCGTGGAAAAAGCAATCATAGCCCTTGCAGCGGCCCTCGCGGTCGGAATCCCTGCCGTCGCCACAGCCTACGCCCAGGCAAAAATCGGAAGCGCGGGCGCCGGGACCGTGGCGGAAAAACCGGAGACGGCGGGCACCATCATCATCCTTGAAGCCATCCCCGAGACCATGGTCATCCTCGGCTTCGTCGTGGCCATCATGCTCATTCTCCAGTTCGCCTGAGGGACCGGGCAGTAAATGACCGGCGGGAGGGGCCTCGAATCCTTCAAGGAGGCTCTCGCAAGAGAGCACCTTGAGAAAGTGCGCCTTCTGGAAAGAGCCCGGGACGATGAGATCGCCGATCTCATCGCCGACAGGAGGCTTTCCGTCCAGAAAAAGGTGGCCGCCCTTCGGAAGGAACAGGACGACCGGTTCCGTTCTCTGGCGGCCGAGAGACGGAAAAGCGCTTCCGCTTCAGCGGGAGCTTTCTTTCTCGGGGAGTTTTCAAACCTGGGCATATCCTTCGGCGAGGAACTCCGGGAGATGGCGGAGACTCTCCGCGCTTCCGACCGGGAACGGTACGGCCGGGTGCTTTCCAGGCTTGCCGAAGAGGCCCTGGGGGCCTGCGGCAGGCCTGCGGTTCTTTTCGTGGAGAAGGGGGACGGTGAACTGCTCCGGGAAACGGCAGGAGCGGGCAGCCTTTTCGATGCCGTTGAAATACGGGAAACAAATCTGAACGGATGGGGTGGCTGCCGGGCGGAAACTGAAAACGAAATTATCGACAATACCTTCCTCACGCGATGGGAAAGAATGTCTTCCCGGTTTTCTCTCAGGCTCTCCCGGTGTTTGCATGATTCCTTCACAGAAATTCATCGGCGAATCGCCAAATTATGAATATCTCAACGCCGTGATACGGGCGAGGGGAACGAGGCTTCTCGGAAGGGAAGTCTTTTCCCGGCTTGCTTCCGGGTCCCTCGAGGATATGGAGCTCTTTCTGCTTGAAAGCCGGTATGGGCCCAGGTACCGCGAGCAGCTTGCCACGGGCGGCGGGTCCCTCCTCGGGAGGATTGAGAACGCCCTGGCCTGGGGGGCGGCGGATCTTTTGCGGGAAGCGGCTTCTCTCGCACGGGGGGAAAGCTTCCTTTTTTTTTCGGTGATCCTCTCTCTGGGCGACCTGCACAACGGGCGGATTCTCCTCCGGGCGTCTCCAGGAGGTATTCGGCCGAAAAATTCCCCCGCATGGCACCGGTATTCCCTTGCCGACCTTTCTTTTTACGATGACCTGTGGAAAAAATGTTCCACCCCCGCCGACGGGGCTGTCCGCTGCCACGAGGAAAACCATGACTTTGCCCGCATCCTGGGTGAAGCCTACCGGATGCTCCATGAAACGGGCGATCTCTTCCGGGCCGAACGGACCCTCTATTCCGGCTGGTTCGGCTGGTGGCGCGAACGGCTCAGGGGAAGGAACAACGAGAACGGCCGGAGAATAGAGGAGTATCTCGGCAGGCTGACTGACCTGTGGAATTTCAGCATCTGGCTTCGCCCGAGGGAAGAAGGGGAGGCCGGGGAACGGGCCTTTCTTCCCGGAGGGTGGGGCTTTTCGCAGGAGGCCCTCGAATCACTGGATAAACCGGAAAAGCTGTTTGCCGGATCAGGATGGTCCTTTGTACCGGGAAAACACGGAGAAAGGACCCGGTCCGACCTTTTCCGGTCCTTCCAGCGGCATTTTTACGAGTGGCAGAGGAGCCTCTACAGGCAGAATCTCCTCGGGACGGACGTGTCTTTAGGATATGCGGCCCAGGTGGTGCAGGAATGGAAGAACCTTTCCCTTCTCGCGGTCGGGTTGTCCCTCAAGATGCCCGAGGCGGAACTGGACCGGCATCTTTTCCTGCCGGAGGAGGGGTATCATGAGTGAACCGGGAAGGGGATTCACCGTGGGAAGCCAGGTGTTCGTCGACCTCTGGTCCCTCATGGGGCTCGTGCCCCTGGCCTGCGAATCTCCGGGAGAGTCTGCGTCCGTTTTTACCGCCCTGGCCGGGGAGAAGGCCGCCTTCGTCGCGGTGGAGAAGGAGTGGTTCGACGGGCTCCCGGAATCGGTCAGAAAGCGGCTGGAAAAGTCAGCGGATCCTGTCTGGATCCAGTTTCCTTCCTGTGAAAGCGGGGAGATGAGGTGACGGCGTACATGGAAAAAAGAGGAAAGGTGGTGGGGATTTCCGGGCCGGTGGTGACGGTGGTTCCGGAGAGACCTGCCGCCATGTTCGAAGTGGCGAGGGTCGGCGAGGAGGGGCTTCTCGGCGAAGTGATCCGCATTGAACGGTCGTGCGTCCGGGTGCAGGTGTATGAGGATACGGACGGAATCGCCTCGGGAGCGCCGGTGGTGTTCGAGAACGACCTGCTGTCGGTGGATCTCGGGCCGGGGCTGCTGGGAGGCGTTTTTGACGGCATCGGCCGTCCCCTCGACCTTCTCGGAGAGAAAGGCATTTTCCTTCCGAAGGGAGCGAAGCCCGACCGGCGCAAAAAGGGCGTAAAATTCCCCTTCGAACCGGCGGCGGTTCCCGGGGACATCCTTTCGCCGGGGGATCTTCTCGGCACCGTCCGGGAGAATCCCACCTTCCTCCACTCCGTGATGGTCCCTTCCGACCAGCTCCCGGGAAGGGCCGCCTGGATCGCTTCAGCGGGGGACTATGCTCCTGAGGAGACCGTGGCTAGGCTTGAGGACGGGCGGGAGTATTCCATGATCCAGAAATGGCGGGTCCGGGTTCCCCGCCCAGTACAGCGGCGCCTTCCCTTTGAAATCCCCCTGCTGACCGGTCAGCGCATTCTCGACACCCTCTTTCCCGTTCCCCTTGGTGGCGCAGCGGTTCTGCCCGGGGGCTTCGGCACGGGCAAGACGGTGACCCAGCAGTCCCTGGCGAAGTGGAGTTCCGCCGACCTTATCATCTACATCGGATGCGGCGAGCGGGGAAACGAAATGACCGAGGTCCTGGAGGAATTCCCCGGGCTTGTGGATCCCGTGAGCGGCGGCCCTCTCATGGACCGGACGATCCTCGTGGCCAACACGTCCAATATGCCCGTGGCGGCGAGGGAGGCAAGCATCTACCTCGGCATGACCCTGGGGGAGTATTTCCGGGACATGGGCTGCAACGTGGCCATCATGGCGGATTCCACCTCCCGGTGGGCGGAGGCCCTCAGGGAGATCGGCGGCCGGCTTGAAGAGATGCCCGGCGAGGAGGGGTATCCCGCCTACCTCGGATCGAGGCTTGCCCAGTATTACGAACGGGCAGGGAGGGCGGAAGCCCTGGGATCCCCGTCAAGAAACGGCTCCATCACGGTGGTGAACGCCGTTTCTCCTGCCGGGGGAGATTTCTCGGAGCCGGTGACCCAGGCGAGCCTCCGCATGTCCGGGGCATTCTGGGCTCTGGATAAATCGCTGGCCCAGCAGCGTCATTTCCCGGCCATCAACTGGAGCCAGAGCTATACCCTCTACGAGGGGATGCTCGCCCCGTGGTTCCGGGAGAACCTGGGAGAGGAATGGTTCGCCCTTCGGGACTACCTCAAGGACCTGCTTGAAAGAGAACAGTCCCTCCTGGAACTGGTGCAGCTTGTGGGCCGTGACGGTCTTTCCGAGGAGGACAAGTGGACCCTGTTCATGGCCGAGCTGGCCAGGGTGCTTTTTTTGCAGCAGAACGCCTTCGTCCCTGAGGACGCTTCCTTCGCTCCGGAACTCCAGAAACTGTACCTCCTCCAGTTGAGGGAGTGCGACCGGACCGTCCGGGCAGCCCTGTCGCGGGGAGTGCTCTTCGACCAGGTGGCCGCCCTGCCCCTGAGATCGGACCTCCTGGCCCTGAGAAGCCTGAAAAAAGACGGAATGGCCGGCAGGGGGGAACAATGGAGGAACCGCCTGAAGGCGGAGCTCGAAGCAATCGAGGTGATGCCCCAATGACGGCCCTGTACCGGGAAGGATTCCGAAGAATTGAAGGCATAAGCGGTCCCCTTCTCTTCGTCCGGGGAATTGCACGGCCTGCCTGCGGCGAACTCGTCGCGGTGGAATCGGCAGCGGGACGAAGGGCGGGCCGGATCCTCCAGATCGACGGGGACCTGTCGGTCATCCAGGTATTCGAGGGCACCATGGGGCTTGCGCCCGGGAGCGTTACCGTGTGGCTCGAACGGGACGTCCTCAGGATTCCCGCCGGGGACGGACTGGTCGGCCGTGTCTTCGACGGGAGAGGAAACCCCCTGGACGACCTGCCTGCAGGCTTCGCCGAGGAGTTCATCGCCGTGGGCGGTTCGCCCATCAACCCTGTTAGAAGGAGCAGCCCTGATATTTTCGTGGAAACGGGAGTGTCGGCCCTGGACCTCATGAACACCCTCGTCCGGGGACAGAAACTGCCCGTTTTCTCCGGAGCCGGCCTGCCCGCCAACGAACTGGCAGTCCAGATCGTGAGCGGCGCAAGGATTCCCGGCTCGGAGGAACCCTTTCTCGTGGTCTTCGCCGCTATGGGCATTACCCGGAGAGAAGCCCAGTTTTTCATGAATTCTTTCCGGGAGTCGGGCGCCATCCGGAACGGCGTATTCTTTCTGAACCTCGCCGGAGACTCGACGGTGGAGCGGCTGCTCACACCCCGGGTCGCCCTTGCGGCGGCTGAATACTTCGCCTTTTCCAGGGGGTACAACGTTCTCGTGGTAATGACCGACATGCTGGCCTACTGCGACGCCCTGAGGGAAGTGGCGGCCGCCAGGGAAGAAGTGCCGGGGAGAAGGGGATACCCCGGGTACATGTATTCCGACCTGGCCGAGCTGTACGAGCGGGCCGGCTGTATTGCGGGGGCACCGGGAAGCGTCACCCAGATTCCCATCATCACCATGCCGGACGACGACATGACCCATCCGGTGGTGGACCTCTCGGGGTATATTACCGAAGGGCAGATCGTGCTTGACAGGAGGATCCAGGAGAGAGGGGTCTACCCTCCCATCGACGTTCTTCCCTGCCTGAGCAGACTGATGAACAAGGGAATAGGAAGAGGGAAAACCTTTCCCGAACACAGGGCCCTCGCGGACCAGCTCTATGCCTCCTACGCCAGGGCCAGGGAGGTGGAGCGGATGCGGCTCATCGTCGGCGACGACGGGCTCACCACCGTGGAAAAACAATACCTCGTGTTCGGCACGGCTTTCGAGAAAACGTTCCTCGGTCAGGGAGGCGCACGCAGAACCCTGGCCGAGTCGGAGCGCTGCGCCTGGAAATGCCTGGAAACCCTCCCGAGGAGCGAGCTCTTCAAACTGCCTGAAAATTACGTGGTTGAAAGCCTGGGCTATTCGGCCCTTCCCCGGGAACCATGAACGGCAGGTCGTCCGGTCCTCCCACGAGGGAGCATCTTCTGTCCACCCGGCGGCGCATAATTGCCGTGAGCCACGGAAAGAGGCTCCTTGAACGGAAACGGGACGCCCTGATGCGGGCAGTGGACGAGGAGCGGCGCCTTTTCCGGGAGACCGAAAAAAGCTTCCTCCTCGCCGCGAGGCGGATCACTTTCTTCTATTCCCTGGTGAGGCTTTTCGAGGGCGACGGCGCCATCCGCTATCTGTCCGCGGGGAATATCCCCCTTCCGGTCCAGGTGGATAAAAAGACCATCATGGGATGCCGGTATTCCTCCTTTTTCCCTTCGCCTGAGGGGAAGGAGCGCCTTTCCTGGAAGCTTCCCTTCGACCCCGCCGTGACCTCCCTTTCGGTGGAAGACCTCCTGAAAGCCCTGGGAGAAAGCGAAGAGTGCGTCTGGAGATACATCAACCTCAAGACGAAAATCGGGGCCATCGAACGGGAACTTTCCAAGACCACCCTGAAGATCAACACCCTTGAACACGTGGTTCTTCCCTCCCTGGGGAAAGAGGTGAAACGGATAGAGGACCTTCTCGCCGAGAGGGAACGGCAGGAAAAATTCGTGTCGAAAAGAGTGGGGAAGAAGAAGCGGGCGGCTTCGGTGCAAAAATAGGGTAAATATACTGGACACAAACTATGAAAATCATTATTCTTAGTGTCGGAAAAACGAAGGACGATCATTTTTCAGCCTTGGCGGACCGTTATTTTCAGCGGATGTCTCCTTTCATGAAAGTGGGCCTTGAGGTCGCGCCGGAGTCGAAGGACGGCAATACCGCCCGGAAGGTGGAACGGGAAGGAAAGGAGATTCTGAAGAAGATCCGGGAACGGGATTACGTAGTGATCCTGGACGAGGGAGGCGGTGGAACGGACAGCCTCTCTTTTGCGCGGTGGCTCTCGGAAAGGCTTGACGGATCTGACGGAAGGATCGTTTTCGTCATCGGCGGGGCATTCGGTCTCTCCGGAGAAGTTCGGGACAGGGCGAACCATTCCCTCTCCCTCTCCAGGATGACCATGCCTCATGAATTGTGCCGTGTCTTTCTTCTGGAGCAGGTTTACCGTGCCTGCACCATACTTAGGGGTGTGGACTACCATCACTGAGATTTTTTGGGATTTCAGAGAAGAGGAGTGGTTTGCTTGAACATGGACAAGATCATGAAACAGGCGCAGAAAATGCAGGCCCAGATGGCAAAGGTCCAGGAGGACCTCGCCGGCGAAAAGGTGGAGGGAAGTGCCGGGGGCGGAATGGTCACCGTGACGGCGAACGGCCAGGGAGACGTGGTGGCGGTCCGTATCGACCCGGAGGTCATGAAGGGCGACGATGTGGAAATGCTCGAGGACCTGGTGCTTGCGGCGGTGAACGAAGCCCTGCGCCGCAGCAAGGAACTCGCCGCCGAGAGAATGGGGCGGATCACCGGCGGACTTGGTTCCATGGGGCTGTTTTAGAGGTCCTTCGTGTCCCTGCCTGATTCCTTTGAAAGGCTGACCGTCCTTTTTCGGAAGCTGCCGGGCGTCGGTGCGAAGACGGCCCGGCGGATGGCCTTTTTTGTCCTCCAGCAGCCTGTTTCCTATGCCGAGGAACTGGCCGCGTGCCTTTCAGGGCTGAAAGACCGCATCTTCACCTGTTCCCGGTGCGGCAACATCACCGACAGGGAACCCTGCGCCGTCTGCAGCGATCTTCTGCGGGACAGGTCGACCCTCTGCGTCGTTGAAACGGTGGAGGACCTCATCAGCATCGAACAGGCAGGGGTTTACTCGGGCCTGTACCATGTCCTCGGCGGGAGGGTTTCTCCCCTTGACGGCGAGGATCTGGACGAGGAATGTCTCGCCAGGCTCGTGCGTCGTATCGGGGAAGAGGGTGTGAGGGAGGTGATCATCGCCACGAACCCGAGGATCGAAGGAGACCTGACATACCATGCCATAGTCGACCGGCTTGGAGAGACCGACGTCTCCATCTCGCGGCTGGCCTACGGCCTGCCCGTGGGAGGAAGCATAGAGTATGCCGACAGGACGACCCTTCTCGCCTCCCTCGAATCACGGGTATCCGTAAAAAGAAAAGAATGACTTTTCCCTTCCGTTTGAAACGGAGCGCTCCTGGATTTTATTGCCCCTTCCCGGCGGGGAAGGGGAACGACCGGCTGCAAGAGAGGTGAAACTATGACGGAGGGTTTTGGGAAGATAGTCAGGATGATCTTTTCCGGGCTTGTTCTTCTTTTGGGAGGCATGATCGGAGCCCAGGTGGCCCAGCTTCTTTTTCCCCTTCTTCCGGAAGACTGGTTCATTGCAGGGAAATCATGGCTGCCGCTGTGGTTTCCCGGAAAAATTTTTCTTACCGTACTATCGGTGGTTTTATTCGCTTCACTCGGCTTGATGCTTTCTCCCGTTTTTTTGCGGATGCTCGGTCTTATGGGAACATTTTTTGAAACACACCTGAAGAACACCAGCTGGTCCGAGATCACAGCCGCTACCATCGGCGTGATCGTCGGACTCATCATTGCGAATCTCGTGGCCCTTCCCTTTTCTGATCTTCTCTTCGGCAGCTATCTTGCGCTGATCCTGAACATTGTCCTCGGGTATCTCGGCGCGAGAATCATGCTGAAACGCCAGAGCGACCTCCCCCATGTCCTGGGGCCCATACAGGGTCTGAAGGAAAAAATCTCCATGATCAGGGGGCAGCGGGACAGGCACGACGATGAGGAAATGCGGCTGTCCCCCGAAGAGAGCCGGTGGTGCGCCGGACGAAAGATCCTCGACACAAGCGTCATCATTGACGGAAGGATCCTGGACGTTCGTTCTCCTGGAGCTTCAGGCCGTCGCTGATTCCACCGACCCCGCGAGGAGAACCAGGGGCAGGAGGGGCCTGGACGTAGTGAACGAGCTCCAGCGCCTGGGCGAACTCCAGGTCGAAATACCCGACACGCCCCTGAAAAACCTGAAGGCCGAATCGGTGGACAGCGGGCTTGTTGCCCTTGCGGCCAGGCTCGGCGGCCAGATTCTCACCACGGACTACAACCTCAACAAGCTCGCCCAGATACAGGGCATCAGGGTACTCAATGTAAACGACCTCGCCAACGCGCTGAAACCAATGCTCCTTCCCGGAGAGACCATCATCATCGACGTCATCCGGGAAGGGAAGGAGCCCCACCAGGGGGTGGGCTACCTGGACGACGGCACCATGTTCGTGGTCGAGGACGGGGAGAACTTCATCGGCAAGCGGGTGGAGGTGGTTGTCACCTCCATGCTCCAGACATCCGCCGGCAGAATGGTCTTCGGCCGGGTCAGGAAGGAAGTCCGGTCCTGATGGACGGTTTTTCCCTGGTGGTGGTAGCGGCGGGCCGGGGAGAACGGGCCGGGGGGGACGCCCCCAAGCAGTACCGCAGGCTTGGAGGGCGGATGATGTGGGAGTGGAGTGCCCTCCTTGCTGATAATCTTTTTGCGGCCGGCGCCGCCAGGGAGGTCGTCTTTGTCGTTCCGGCAGGGGACGAGCCCCTTTTTTCGGAAAAGCTTTCGGCCTTTTCCTGCCCTTTCTCCGTGACAGCAGGGGGAGCTGAAAGAAAGGATTCTGTCCTCAACGGTCTCCGGTGCGCCAAGGGAGACTTTGTTCTCGTTCACGACGGAGCACGGCCTTTTGCCAGTACCGGCCTGTGCCTGCGTGTCATGGAATCCGTGACGGAGGAGAGGGGGATCGTACCCCTTCTTCCCGTGTCCGACGCCCTGAAGAAAGAAGAAAGCACGGGCGTCTTTCAGCCGTTCCCCCGGGAAGGGCTTTTTCTCACCCAGACCCCCCAGGGTTTCCCGACGGAGAAACTGGTCCGGGCTCTTCGTTCTCACGGGGAAGGAGCGAAGGATGAGGGAGAGGCCTGGATACGGGCCGGCCATGACCTCGGAGCCGTGCCGGGGGAGCGGAGCAACACGAAGATCACCTGGCCCGAGGATTTTGCCCTCGGCGAAAGCCGGTTCCGGCGGACCTTCAGGACGGGGATAGGCTATGACATCCACCCTCTTGTCCCGGGGAGGCGGTTCATCCTCGGAGGCGTTGTTTTTCCCGACTTTCCCCTCGGCTTCAGGGGGCATTCCGACGGCGACCCCCTGGTCCACGCCCTCTGCGACGCCATCCTCGGCGGGGCGGGGCTCGGGGATATAGGAACCCTGTATCCCGCGACGGAAATGAAATACAAGGACATATCGAGCCTTGTGCTCCTGGAGGATACAGCCAGGAGAGCTTCTTCGGCAGGCTGGTCCCTCGAATGGGCCGACTGCGTGGTGATAGCCCAGGAACCCCGGCTTTCCTCCCGTCTGCAGGACATGGTACGGACCATGGAGGAGGTCCTTCCCGCGGAATGGAGGAAAAGGGTCCACCTGAAGGCAAAATCCGGTGAAGGCGAGGGTGCTGTGGGAAACTGCTCTTCCGTGA
>JAPXRK010000031.1:0-10465 GCA_033813575.1 Synergistales bacterium | reverse complement strand
CACTACCTGTTGCTCACATCCGGCGTCTACGAGGGACCTCAGGGGCATCTCTATTCCGCCGCGCCCTCCCTCCGGACTTCTGATGACAACGAAGCGCTCTGGCGCGGCCTTGCTTCGGGCGCGGTGGATTTCGCCGCCACGGATCACTGTCCCTTCACCCGGACCCAAAAGGAGTGGAAGGGGGCCTTCGACCGGCTGCCCGGAGGCCTGCCCGGGGTGGAGACGCTTCTCCCCCTGCTCTACTCGGAGGGAGTGTCCAAGGGAAGGCTTTCCCTGTGTGCCCTCGTCCGGGCGACGTCCGAACAGGCGGCGAAGCTCTACGGCCTGTATCCTCGAAAAGGATGTCTCCTTCCCGGCTCCGACGGAGACCTGGTCATCTTCGACCCCGAGGACGAATGGACCGTCCGGGCGGGCGCCCTGAGGATGAACGTGGACTTTTCTCCCTACGAGGGAATGGAAGTCAGGGGAAAGGTATGGCAGACCATCTCCCGGGGCGAGGTCATCTATGCCGACGGCCGGTTTCTCGGCAGGAGGGGGAGGGGAAAGTTTCTTCCGAGATGACCTGAAAACCGTTCCATTCATTCGAATAGGACGCGATTGATATTTGTTTTCAAGTGGAGCAATGCATATTTTGAGAATTTCCCGAAGGGAAACAGACGAAGGAGGAACCACCATGAAAGTACCGAGCGATATAGAGATAGCCCAGAGCGCGAAACTCCGCCCTATAGTCGATATTGCGGAACAACTCGGCATCGGCGAGGAAGACCTTGAACTCTACGGCAGATACAAGGCCAAGGTCTCCCCGGCAGTGTGGGAACGGGTAAAGAACAACCCCGACGGAAAGCTCATCCTCGTCACCGCCATCACCCCCACCCCGGCAGGGGAGGGAAAGACGACCACCACGGTGGGGCTCTCCCAGGCCCTGGCGAAACTCGGTCAGAAGGTGAGCTTCGCCATCCGGGAACCGTCCCTCGGCCCAAGCTTCGGCGTCAAGGGCGGGGCGGCCGGAGGCGGGTACAGCCAGGTTGTCCCCATGGAGGACATCAACCTCCACTTCACCGGCGACCTCCACGCCATCACCACGGCCCATAATCTCATCGCCGCCATGATCGACAACTCCCTCCAGCAGGGCAACGAGCTCAACCTCGACCCCAGGAGGATCGTGTGGAGGCGGGTGATGGACCTGAACGAACGGGCCCTGCGGAGCGTCATCCTCGGCCTCGGCGGAAAGGCAAACGGCGTCCCCCGGGAGAGCGGCTTCGACATCACCGTGGCGTCGGAGGTCATGGCCATTCTCTGCCTTTCCACGGACCTCATGGACCTGAAGGAAAGAATACGGAAGATCGTCATCGGCTACACCCATGACGGCAAGGCCGTCACGGCCGGAGACATCGGCGCCGCGGGCTCCGCCGCAGTGCTCCTCAAGGATGCCATCAAGCCCAACCTTGTCCAGACCCTGGAAGGGGTTCCCGCCTTCATCCACGGCGGTCCCTTCGCCAACATAGCCCACGGCTGCAACTCCCTCCAGGCGACCCGCCTCGGGCTGAAACTCTCCGACTATTTCGTCACGGAGGCCGGCTTCGGCGCCGACCTCGGCGCGGAGAAGTTCCTGGACATCAAGTGCCGTCTCGGCGGCCTCACCCCTTCGGCGGTGGTGATCGTCGCCACGGTGCGAGCCCTGAAGATGCACGGGGGAAGAAAAAAGACGGAGCTTTCCCAGGAAGACCTGACCGCCCTGGAAAAAGGAATGGCCAACCTTGAAAAGCACATCGGGAACATCGCCTCCTTCGGTCTGCCCGCTGTGGTGGCCATCAACCGCTTCCCCACGGACACAGAGGCTGAGCTTGCCCTTGTGGAGGAAAAGTGCGCCCGTCTCGGCGCTTCCGTGGCCCTCTCCGAAGTGTGGGAGAAGGGAGGCAACGGCGGCCTTGACCTCGGCAGGAAGGTGATGGAGGCCTGCGAAAAGCGGTCGTCCTTCCACTACCTCTACGAACCATCCCTCAGCCCGAAGGAGAAGATCGGCAAAATCGCCCGGGAGATCTACGGCGCCTCCGGCGTGGCCTACACGGACCAGGCGGAGAAGGACCTTGCCCAGATCCATGAGCTCGGCAAGGACGACCTGCTTGTCTGCATGGCCAAAACCCAGTATTCCCTCTCCGACGATCCCGCCCTCCTTGGCCGTCCCGAAGGTTTCACGGTGACCGTCCGGGAAGTCCGCCTGTCGGCAGGGGCGGGATTCCTCGTGGCCATCACCGGATCGGTGATGACCATGCCGGGGCTGCCGAAAAAGCCCGCTGCCCTTACCATCGACATCGACGAAAAGGGCCGCATCACGGGGCTCTTTTAGGGAGGGGAGGCTGCCATGACTGCCAGTATCCTCGACGGCAAGAAACTTTCGGCCGAAATACGGGCCTCGATAAAAGAAGAAACCGCTCTTCTCAGGGAAAAGGGCATAGTTCCGGGTCTCGCGGTGGTTCTCGTGGGGGATGACCCGGCATCGAAGGTGTATGTCGGGCAGAAGGAAAAGGGGTGCCTCGAAGCGGGCTTCGCGTCCTTCCTTCACCGGCTGCCCGTATCGACTACCCAGGAGGAACTCCTCGACCTTATCGGAAAACTGAACAGGGATGTCCTGGTCCATGGAATCCTTGTCCAGCTCCCCCTGCCGCCCCAGATCGATCCCGACACCGTCCTCGCGGCCATACGGCCGGAAAAGGACGTGGACGGCTTTCACCCCGTGAACATCGGACGTCTCGTGGCGGGGCTCCCGGCCTGCGAACCCTGCACACCCAAGGGAATCCTCCGCCTTCTCAACAGCACGGGGATCCCCCTGGCGGGAAAGGAAGCCGTGGTCATCGGGAGGAGCAACATCGTCGGCAAGCCGGTGGCCCTCATGCTGCTGGCGGAGAGCGCCACTGTGACGGTCTGCCACAGCAGGACCAAGGATCTCGCCGGACATGTCCGCAGGGCGGATATCCTTGTCGCCGCCATAGGGAAGCCCCGGTTCGTCACCGCGGACATGGTGAAGGACGGTGCCGTGGTGGTGGACGTGGGCATCAATAGGCTCGAGGAAGGCCTCGTGGGGGACGTGGATTTCGGGCCCGTCTCGGAGAAGGCGTCGTGGATAACCCCTGTTCCGGGAGGGGTCGGGCCCATGACCATCGCCATGCTGCTGGAGAACACCCTGGAGCAGGCGAAGAAATCCTGAAACGGATCCGCAAGGGAACGATAGAACAGCCTTTGGCCGTCCTCCCGGACACCCCCGGGAGGACGGCGTTTATCAAAGGGGCGGCTCTGTGGTATAAAGATACCTGAATGGCCCGTACGGGGAATATGCCCCGGACGCAGGAAAATTCCACGAGGAGGAAGAAATGTCCATGACCCTTCTGAAAAACAGGAGCCTTGAAGATTTTTCGGGAGAGCTTTCGTCCAGTTCGGCGGCGCCGGGAGGCGGCAGCGCCGCTGCCCTTTCGGGAGCCCTGGGGGCTGCCCTCGTCTCCATGGTGTGCAGGCTCACCATAGGAAAAAAGGAGTACGAGGAGTATGAAGAGGAGCTGAAGGAGGTTCTCGCCCTCTCCGAGGATCTCCGGAAGAACCTGGTGAACGCCGTTGACGTGGATGCAGGAGCCTACGGCATGGTGATGGAGGCCTTCGCCCTTCCGAAACAGACTGAGGAGGAGAAGACGGTCCGGAGGGAGGCCATACAGAAGGCGTTCAGGGAAGCCTGCGAATCGCCGAGAAAGACATCCCTCTGGTGTCTGGAAGTGCTCCGCCTCTGCGCCCGCGTGTCGGGCAAGGTGAACCTCAACGCCGCCAGCGACCTCGGCGTGGGGGCCAACCAGGCGCTCGCTGGGCTTGAGGGGGCTGTCATGAACGTGCTGATCAACCTCCCTTCCATCAAGGACGACGAGTACACCGATCTCCTTCGGGAAGAAACCGAGGAGATCCAGGATGAGGGGAGAATTCTCAAGACCGGGGTGATGAGAGAGGTCCTGGCCTACATCGGCGGAGCAGACTGAGCCCGGCGGTGTCCCTTTCATGAAAACTGTTTCCAGGCGCGGCCCTCTTCTCCGGCGGAAAAGGGCGCTCCTGAATTCCACGCTTAAAAAAAAGAGGTAAAAAATGAAGACGGTTACGGTAGGCATCATCGGTGCCGGCTTTGCGTCGAAGTTTCACTGCCGGTCCTTTTTCAGGGTGGCGGGCATAGACGTCCGCGTGAAGTCCGTCGCGGATGTGGATGAGAAGAAGGCTTCCGCTGTCGCGAAGGAATTCGGCCTGGAGGAATTCCACGGCGATTACAGGCTCCTCCTTGACGATCAGGAGATCGACGTCATCGACATCTGCACACCTCCCTTCCTGCACCCGGGCATGACCATGGAGGCCCTCGCGGCAGGGAAGCACGTAATCTGCGAGAAGCCCCTGACTGGGTACTTCGGCGCTCCCGGAGACGAGACGCCCATCGGGGACAGGGTGCCCAGATCGGTCATGTACGGCAAGGTACTCGAGGATATCCGGAACCTTGAGAAGGCCGTCGCGGGAAGCGACAGGCTCTTTATGTACGCCGAGAATTACGTCTACTCGCCGAATATCCTGAAGGCCGCCGAGATCATCCGGGCCCGGAAGAGCAGGATCCTCTTCATGAAGGGGGAGGAGAGCCTGAAAGGGTCCACGTCACCGGTGGCAGGCCGGTGGGACAAAACGGGGGGCGGATCCCTCATCCGGGTCGGGTGCCACCCGATCGGAGGGATTCTCTGGCTCAAGAGGGAAGAGGCCCGGGCGAGGAAAATGTCCATCGGCATCCGGAGCGTCCTGTGCGACACCGCCCGCATGACGCCCTCCCTGAGCGAACACGAACGGCGCCATATCAGCGTCCGGCCCGAGGACGTGGAGGATTTCGCCTCTCTTGTCCTTACCTTCACAGACGGCACCAGGGCGGTGGTGATCGCGGGGGACACCATGCTGGGCGGCACCAGGAACTTCGTGGAAGTGTACGCCAACGACGCGGTGATGCACTGCATGATCACCCCTTCGGACAATCTGAGCACCTATATGCTGGACGAGGAGGGAATGGACGGCGTCTATATCTCCGAGATGCTCCCGGCAAAGACGGGCTGGCAGAAGCCCTTCGTCGCCGAAGAGCACCTGAGGGGATACGTGGGGCAGTTCCAGGATTTTATTGAGTGCGCCGCCACGGGCAGGAAGCCTCTTTCCGACTTCGAGCTCGCCTGTGACGTGGCCAGGGTGATCTACGGGGCCTATCTCTCCGCGGAGCAGGGGAAACGGGTCGATTTCTGAAGGCGGCGCCAGGCGGACGTCCGTTCTTCAGCCTCTGAAAAGAAAACGCTGCAGACACCCTCGGGGTGCCTGCAGCATGGAACCGCAAGGGTCAGCCCTGTTTTTTCGCGGAGCTCAGCGGAACAAGATCGGCGCAGGTGCCGGCTTTCAGGACCGCGCTGTCGGCGTGCCCTACCCAGCCTCTGAGCTGTCCGGCAAGGGCGATGATGTGGCCGAGGTCGATTCCCGTCTCGATCCCCATTTCGTGGAACATGTGGATCATGTCCTCCGAGGCGATATTGCCCGAGGCCCCGGGTGCGTAAGGGCAGCCTCCGAGACCGGCGAGAGAGCCGTCGAAACGGATGACCCCGGCCTGCATCCCGGCGACGATGTTTGCCAGGGCCATGCCCCTGGTGTTGTGGAAGTGGAGAAACCAGCGCACGGCAGGAAACTCTTTCATCATCATGGAAGAGAGGTCGAAGACCTGGCGGGGATTGGCCATGCCGGTGGTGTCGGAGAGGGACAGCTCGGTAATGCCGAGATCGTGCATCCGGCCGGCGATTTCCCTTACCTGGGACGGCGGCACCTTCCCTTCGAAAGGACAGCCGAAGGCGGTGGACACGGCCCCGGAAACTTCCGCCCCGTTCGCCCGGGCGAAGGCGGCGCACTCTTTGAAGCCCTCGATGAGCTCCCGGGGCGTCTTGTTCAGGTTTGCCTTCGCGTGGGATTCGCTGGCGGAGACCGTGAGTTTCACCTTCGTGATCCCCGAGGCCAAGGCGCGCTCCACGCCCTTGAGATTAGCCACGAGGGCCCTGTATTCCACCCCTCCGACCCGGCGGAAGGTCCGGGCCACTTCGTCGGTATCGGCCATCTGGGGAACCGCTTTCGGGTGGACGAAGGAGCCGATCTCCACGATTTTCACCCCTGCATCCGCCACGCCCTCGATAAGGGCGGTTTTCCTTTCCACGGAAAGGATGGAAGGTTCGTTCTGCAGGCCGTCCCGCGGGCCGACCTCGCAGAAGATGACCTTTTCAGGCCACTGTATGGACATTATGTTCATCCTCCTCCTGAAGCAGAATGGCACTGCTTTTTAAGGAAACATTACTCAAGAATAGAGTTTCTGTCAAACGGTATTGTATTCCGCCAAGCGAAAATTTAAATAGGAGAAAAGAAGCGGTGAAGGGAAGAAAAACACCTTGACAAACAGAGGCAGTCTTTCTATTGTATAAGCATTTCTTAGTGGCGGATTCTGTTTCCGCTAAACGGAAAAATGGGAGGTTTTCATGAGACCACAGCCGGAAAAGCCCATCGAGGCAAGAGGAAAGGTTCTTGGAGGCCCCAGGCCTCTCGTCTGCGTCCCCCTCGTCGGCAAGACCCCCGGGGAGATCCTGGGCGAAGCTGAAAATATCCCCGCCATCGCGCCTGATATTATCGAGCTCCGGGTGGATGCCTGGGAGTTCGTGGAAGAAACGCCCGCCTCCGTCTCCATGATCCGGGACGTGCGGAAGGCCGTGGGTGAAATCCCCGTGATCCTCACCTGCCGGGGCCACTGGGAGGGCGGTTTCAAAAAGGTGTCCGACGAAGCGAAATTCTCGCTCTACCGGGAGGCCGTCGCCGGAGGCCTGGTGGATTTTCTTGATGTGGAGCTCTCCTACGGTGACGGGAAGATCGGGGAAACCCTCCGGATGCTTGAACATTCTTCCGTTTCCCTTATCGTCTCATTCCATGATTTTGAGAAAACCCCACCGAAGGAAGTGCTTTTCTCAACCCTCGCCGCCGAGATCCGGGCGGGGGCCCACGTGGCAAAACTCGCCGCCATGCCCCGGAGCGAGGAGGATGTCCTTGCCCTTCTTTCCGCCACGCTTATGATCCGCCGGGAATACCCTCGCATCCCCCTCATCACCATGTCCATGGGCGGCATAGGCGCTGTGAGCAGGGTGACCGGCGGACTGTTCGGCTCGGACCTGACCTTTGCCGTGGGCAGCAGGGCGTCGGCTCCAGGCCAGATACCGGTCGGGGCCCTGAAGCAGTGCCTGTCCGTTCTCCACCCCCTGGAGAGTTAGCCTGCACCTGAAAAAAGAATGGAGGCTCGAAAGATGAAGAAAGACCTTGTTGCGTTCCAGCTCGTGAAATTTCTCGAGGCCCGCGGCGTGGAGAAGATTTTCGGCCTGTGCGGCCACACCGTCATCGGTTTCCTCGACGCGCTCAAAGAAAGCTCCATCCATTTCGTGTCCGTCCGGCACGAGCAGATAGCCGCCCATGCTGCCGACGGCTATTCCCGGGGGAAGGGATGCCGGGTGCCCGGCGTGCTCCTCACCCACCTCGGCCCCGGGCTCGCCAACGCCACGACGGGCGTGGCGGAAGCCTCCCTGAACTCCATCCCCATGGTGGTCATCGCCGGCGACGTCCCGAGCTGCTATTTCGGGCGCCATCCCCACCAGGAAGTGAACCTCCACGCAGATGCCAGCCAGTACGAGATTTACCGTCCCTTCGTGAAGCGGGCCTGGCGGGTCGACAGGCCGGAGCTCCTTCCCGAGGTGATGGACAAGGCCTTCCGCCTTGCGGTCACAGGCCGCCCAGGCCCCGTGCTGGTTTCCATCCCCATGGATATATTCTCCATGGAAATCGACACCCGGTTCTTCGACATGAGGATCGACAACAATCCCCTTCTTCCCAAGCCCGGCCTGGATGAAAAGACGGCGGAGGAAATCGCGAAAATGCTGGCCGATGCGAAACACCCGATCCTCTATCCCGGCGGCGGTGTCATCTCCTCCGGCGCCTCGGAGACCCTCACCGCCCTGGCGACCCACCTGGAGATCCCGGTGCTCTACACGCTCATGGGCAAAGGGGCCATTCCCGACGATCACCCCCTTGCAGTAGGCATGACCGGCTTCTGGGGGACCGGCTTCAACAACAGGACCGCCATGAAGGCCGACGTAATGATGGCTGTGGGGACGAGGCTTTCCGAGGCTGACTGCAGCTCCTGGTACTTCGGCGAAACTTTCGACATTCCACCCACCAGGCTCATCCACATCGACATCAACCAGGAGGAAATCGGGCGGAACTTCAAGACGGCCATCGGCGCCGTCTGCGACGCGAAAATGGCCCTCTGCGCCATCCTGGCGGCCGCGAAGAGACTGTATCCCAATGGCGTGAAGCGGCCCGAAACGGTGAAGGAAATCGCCGAGACCAAGGCCGCTTACTTCGCGAGCATCGCGGAGGCGCAGAAGTCGGACCAGTTCCCCATGCGCCCCGAACGGATCCTCGCCGACCTCCGGGAAGTCCTTCCCCGGGACGGGTACGTCGTCGCCGACGTCGGCTGGAACAAGAACGGCGTCGGCCAGCAGTTCCCGATTTATGAGCCCGGAACCTTCGTGGCTCCCGGTGGACTTGCCACCATGGGCTACGGTCCTTCAGCGGCCCTGGGCGTGAAGGTGGCCTGCCCGGACAAGAAGGTGGTCGCCCTCATCGGCGACGGCGGCATGGGCGCCAATGTCTCCCCCTTCGCCACCGCGGCGGTGGAGGATATCGCCGTGGTGTGGGTGGTGATGAACAACTGCGCCTTCGGCACCATCGCCGGCCTTGAGAACCAGCACTACCAGCACCAGTTCGGCACCCTTTTCGAGAAGGACGGCAAGCCCTACAGCCCGGACTTCGCGGCCATCGGCGAGGCGTACGGGATCAAGGGATATACCGTGAAAAGCGCAGCTGAATTCAAGCCGGTCCTCGAGGAGGCCCTCGCCCTGAACAGGCCCTGCGTCATCGACGTCCGGATGGAGAACGCCCCGGTGGTCACGGAAGGATGCTGGAACATCAACGACATCTTCAGGAAGCGGGGAGAGGAAAAAACCTGGAGGGTCTGGGCCTGGGAAGAGATCGAACCATGGAGGATGGAAAAGTAGCTCTCCTTTCCGGGAGCTGACAAAGAAAAGGAGATGGAAATGCATGGCGAAAAGGGAATTGACGGCTGAACAGAGGAGCGCCCTGGAGGGAATCTTCGCAAGGGCCCGGGCCGCAGAAAAGATCATCGAGAACTACGACCAGGAACGGGTGGACCGCATGTGCCGCTGCGTGGCCTGGGCCGCGGGCAATCCCAGGGACTTCGACAGGCTCTGCAAGATGGGCGTGGAGGAGAGCGGGGCCGGCGACTGGAGCGGCCGGTTCGGCAAACGGCACAAGATCCTCGGCGTCCTGAGGGATGCCCTGCGCCAGAAGAGCGTCGGCGTGATCGAGGTTCTCCCCGAGAAGGGGCTGGTCCGGTACGGCAAACCGGCGGGAGTCATCACCTCGCTGATTCCCATGACCAATCCGGAGCTTACCCCCATCGTCACGGCCATCTATGCCCTCAAGGCCAGGGACGTGGTGGTTTTCTCGCCTCACCCCAGGACGAAGAAGACCACCTTCGAGGTTGTGGAGAAGATGCGCCGGGGGCTCCGCTCCATCGGCGAATCCGAGGATTTCCTTCAGTGCATTTCCGAGGTCAACATGGCCGTCGTCGAGGAGCTCATGACCATGGGCGATCTCATCATGGCCACCGGCGGCCCTGCCATGACGAAGGCGGCCCACAGTTCCGGCAAACCGGCGTACTGCTCGGGAGCGGGAAACGCTACCATGATCTTCGACGAGACCACCGACATCGAGGAGGCCGCACGGAACACCCGCACCAGCAAGACGTCCGACTTCGGATCCGGCTGTTCCGCCGACGGAAATCTCATCATCTACGGCGGCATTTACGATAGAATGGTAGTCCAGCTCCAGAAGGAAGGGGGCTACCTTGCCACCGACGAACAGCGGGAGATGCTGAAAAAAGCCATGTGGGACGAAGAGGGGCACCGGATAGTGGACACCGTGGCCGTATCCCCACAGAAGCTCTGCAGGGCGGCGGGCTTCGAGATCCCCGAGGACAGGAAATTCGTCATGGTGGTCGGCGACGGCATCGGCAAGGAGTTCAAGTTCTCCGGCGAAAAACTGACGACGCTGCTTGCCCTCTTCCGCTACGAGGGAGACTTCGAAAACGCCCTGAAAATGATGGACGGGATATACAAGGTCGGCGGCCGGGGCCATTCCTGCGGCATCTACAGCCACAACGACGAGCACATCCACGCCCTCGCCCTGAGGGCCCCTGTCACCAGGATCATGGTCCGGCAGCCCCAGTCCAAGGCCAATGCCGGAAGCGCCAACAACGGCATGCCCA